>JAUNSE010000386.1 GCA_030539415.1 Desulfovibrionaceae bacterium | reverse complement strand
CAGCGGCCTCATCCGGGCGCATGTAAAGTTTTTCTTTATTGGGGATTACAAAAAATTGCAAATGAGTGAAAAATTTCACATGACATCTCAACCTGCCGGCATCGCGACAGTGCCAGGCGGCCGCTGTCTTTTTCAGGTCGCGGAAAATTTCCCGTACGGGCGTTTTGGCGCGGCCCTCGCGCGAAAAATGTCAGGGGGCGCGAACCATGCGGTCCGCGCCCCCTCCATGCTGCCGGTTACTGGACGCTTCCCCGCGGCCGGTCATGCCCGGCCGCGGGCTGTCGCTAGAAGCGGTACTCGACCAGCAGGTTGCCGGCTATGCCCTGGCGCTGGCCGGCATGGCCCTGGATGTTGAAGTCCACGGTGAGCGGCACGCTCCCGGCCTCCCAGGTCAGGCCGAGCTCGCCGATGGCCGTGCTGCCGGTCAGATCGGCGCTCTCAACGTCCAGCCCCCTGACGGTGGTCTGCGCGCGGCCGTCGTACTCGTGCTCCCAGGCCGCTCCGGCGTAGGGCCGGAACGAGGGGCTGCCCGTGTACGCCACCCTGGCGCCGAGACGGGTGCGGTTCGAGGTGAAGTCCTCGTAGCCGACATGGGCGCCGGTGGAGGTGACCGTGCTGTCCTCGTGGATGTGCGTCCACAAGTACTTGCCGTAGATGTCCAGGCTCACGTCCGGACGGACGTTCCAGATGTAGCCGAGCCCCCCGTGCGCGCTGACGTAGGGCATGTCCATGTCGTAGTCGAGCTCCGCGCCGGTCCTGGTGTTCGAGAGCCTGCTGTCGGAGCTCTGGAAGTTGTTGTGCAGGCTGCCGGCACGGCCGCTGGCCTCCACATAGAAATGACCGGGGCCCGTGTCGGGCAGGTCCAGTCTCGCCAGCACGCCGCCGCCCATATAATAGAGCGTGCCGTCGCCGTTGATGTCGCCGCCCGAAGCGTCATGCTCCACCCCGTAGCTGCCCGTGCCGTACTCGAAAAAGGCCCCGAGGGTGAGGCGGCCGGCCTTCGTGTCAACGCCGAAGACCGGACCGGTCACGAGAGAGAACGAGCGCAGGTCCACATGGGAGCCCGTGTTGTGACGCATGGAGCTGCCCGAGACCGCGCCGAAGATGGCAAGGCCGTAGGGAGCCTCGTCCTTGTTCATCGCGGCGGCAACCGCTGCCGACATGCCGGGGCCGGCCACGACGTCGGCGCCGGACACGACCAGAGCCGAGCCTGCCGCATGCGCCTCGCTTATGGCCTTGGCCTGCTCTGTGGGCGCGGCACCATCCACCACGAGATTGAGGGCCGTGGACGTCACCTCGGCGCTGGCCGTCAGGCTGACAAGCTGGCTCTCGTCGCTGAGCGAGGCCATGTCCAGGCTGTAGCTGCCAAGGGTGAGCCCGTTCTCGTTGCTGATCAGCAGGAAGCGGTCTCCGGCTGACACGGTCGTGCCGGCGGCAATACTGAGCGCCGAGACGGAGAGCGTCGCGCCGCTGAAGTCCGATCCCTTTGCCGAGGTCAGGGTCAGATAGGGCGTGGTCTTGTATTCGCTGGTGAGCGCCGGAATGGTGATGTTGATCGTCTCGAAGTTTCTGATGCTGATCGCCGAGATGGCCGAGGACGCGGCGATGTTCAGCGTGTTGCCGGTCACAAGGTCAACGCCTTCTATCGGGCCCTCATAGTCCTCGTCCTCCTCGTTGTCGTACCCCATGCCGCCGGTGATGTAGGCGGTGGACAGATTCGGGCTGCCGGTGATGGTGACCGTGTTGTTGGTGGCATTGCCGCTCAGGCCGCTGTTGCCGCCTATAAGGCATTGCGTGACCGTGCCTCCGTCGATGTACACGTAATTGCCCGTCGCATCGCCGCTCGTGGTGTTGGCGCCGGCAACATAGTCCACAATGCTGTCTGTGAGCCTCACGATGTTGCCTGAGGCGCTGCCCTGCATGGCCTCGCCGCCGTAGACATCTCCCGTCGTGCTGTTCACGAGGGTGACGCTGTTGCTGTCGGCATTGCCCGCGGTATTTGTCTTGCCGCCAATGACGTAGTTTCCGACCTTGCTGCCGGACACATAGACCGTATTGTTCGAGGCATCGCCGGTGACTCCCGCCGTACTGGTCGAACCGCTCTTGTAGCCGCCCACCACAACGTAGTCGATGGAACTGTCCGTGATGGTGACGGTATTGTTCGAAGCGGTCCAGCCAAGGTCGCCGGATGTCCCGGACGACAGGTCCAGATAGCCGCCATAGGCATCCGTGATGACGCCGCTGCTTCCGGTGACGGTCAGCACGCCGCCATTGGCGCTGCCATTGTCTGTGGAGAGAGCGCCTATTGGGTCACCGGCCAGCGTCTCCACAGTGCCGTCGCTCAGAGTGGCTTGATCTCCCTGCACAGTCAATGTACCTGTACCATAGATGGTGGGCGAGATGTCATCATCCACCGCGTACGCGTGGCAGGGCGGAAGCCCAAGCTGCAGAAGCAGAGCGAGTCCCGCGGCCGCAAACCCTCCCGCGGCCCGGCGGCCAGCTGTGCGACCATTGGCCCGGCGCGCAGCGGTATCGGGACGGGCCCGTCCGTCACGCTGTGTCAATTTTCTTTTCACAGTACACCTCCTCAAACTCAATTCAAAAAAATAAAGTTCTTACCGATCTGAACCGCAAAAGCTGAAAACAACACTTGCGGCAACAATTTGTTCCTTGCCGATGACACGGACTTGCTGCCCGTTCTT
>JAUNSE010000385.1 GCA_030539415.1 Desulfovibrionaceae bacterium | reverse complement strand
ATGTCGATGTCGCTCGCGGCCGCGCTGATGGCGTAGAAGGCGCCGTGCACCCAGGAGGAGGGATTGGTGTCGAAGGAGGAGCCCTCTTCGGCGACCTCCTGCACCTTTTCCATCCACTCGTCGTACTTGTCGGGCTCCAGGGCGGGCATGTCGTAGAAGTTCACCACCGCCTTCTCGCAGTCCACGGAGACCTCGCTGATCGGATCGTCCAGGCTGCGGGCCGGGGCGCCGGCGCCGCTCTCGAAGAGCTGGCGGTCGAAGAGATAGTTGGCCAGGGCGCTGCGGCCGGAGGCGCGCCGTCCCAGGAAGAGGATGTTGATCTGTCCTTTCATGATATTCCCCCGACAGTCCGGACCTTCCGGGTCGGGACTGAGTATGCGAAAGATGGCTGTCCGCGCAGCGTTTGCGGTCTGAAAAATACAAAAATGTATTTTCTTTCGGACGGGAGCTACATTATTACATACTAAACTGTAATGCAAGTGCCGGGCTGTTGAAACGGACTGATGCAGGACAGCGATGACTGCCGCAGCAGAATTATAAAATTACATTAATGTAATTAAAATGAAACTGACTGGCAGATGCCGGCCGGCCTCCCGGCCGGATTCGATCCGCGGTTTTCATCAAAATGACACATATGTCGGATATCGGCGCCGAACAGTCCAAAAAGGGATCGAATTCCCGCATCCCGCGGGAAAGAAATTTTTTCCGTTTCCTCTTTTTCCGATCAGGCGGAACACGGGGTCCCGCCTTGACTTGGTGCGCCTTCGCGGGCAATCTGCACGCCGAGAAACCGCCATTCGCCCATGTCCCCTGACGCTGCCGGGACCTCCCGGAAACAATGGAGAAAACGCATGTTCACCGCGCCTGTCTTCTGGTTCGCCGCGAGTGTGGTCTTTTTCGCTCTCGAGATGCTGGCTCCCGCCGGCGCCTTTCTCTTCTTCGGCGCGGGCTGCCTCGCCGGCTGGGTCGCGGCCCTGCTCGATCTGAGCGTTGTGCAGCAGTTTCTGGCCGCCATCGCCGTCTGCGTCGTCACCCTCATTGTGCTGAGAAGGCGGCTCGGCCGCGTCTTTTCCGGCTTCTCCGGCGAGAAGGCGGACGACGGGCGGCCCTTCGACGCCATTGCCGGCGCGGCGGGCGAGGTCACGGCCGCCATCGAGCCCGGCCGCGAGGGACAGGTGCGCGTGCAGGGCAGCTACTGGCGCGCCGTCTGCGACGAGGCGCTTGCCCCGGGCGAGCGCGTGACCGTCTGCGGCACGGCGCGCGGGGACGCGCAGCTGCTGCTGGTGAAGCGGGGCTGATGACCGACAATTTTTTCGGCCGCGCGCAGACACTCTTCGCGCGCCGCACCCGACGCCCGTCCCGGACGGGCCGGTTCCGGAGGACACTGTGGCCTGCAATACGGAAGACAAGAACCTTGCCGAGAATCTGCTGGACCGCGCCAGCGCCGCCGGCTGAGCGGCAAAACTCGCTCCAGGGGGCCTGGAGCAGCTTCTCGCGCCGCTTGGCGCGCTTCTTCCCGACAGTCTCGAGCAGAGGGTGCTTGCCGGACGCAGCTGCAACGAGGACGCCGTGGTGGTCCGCGTGCCCGCCGGCAGGGCGCTGGTGCAGACCGTGGACATTCTGGCGCCCGTGGTGAACGACGGCTATTCCTTCGGCCGCATCGCCGCCTGCAACGCCCTGTCCGACGTCTACGCCATGGGCGGCGAGCCGTGGAGCGCCATGACCATCGCCTGCTTCCCCGAGGACCTTGCCGAAAACCGGCCCGAGGTGCTGCAGGACATCATGCGCGGCTCGCTCGAGACCATGATCGAGGCCGGCTGCGTCTCCGCCGGCGGGCACACCGTGCGCGACGCGGACATGAAGTTCGGCCTGGCCGTCACCGGCCTCGTGGACCCGGACCATATCGCGGCCAACAGCGGCCTTCGGCCCGGCCAGCGCCTGCTCCTGACCAAGCCCCTGGGCACTGGCATCCTGTCCACCGGCGTCAAGGCGCACTGGGAGGGCGCGGACGAGGCCGAGGAGCTGATACGCCGCTGGGCCGGCCGCCTGAACAGGGCGGGCGGACAGGCCATCAGCCTCTTCGGGCTGTCGGCCGCCACGGACATCACCGGCTTCGGCCTGGGCGGCCACGCCATGGAGATGGCCAGGGCCTCGAAAGTCACCGTCTGCCTCGACATACACTCCCTGCCGATCATGGACCACGTGCTCGACTACGCCTCGGACGGCCTTGTGCCGGGCGGCAGCATCAACAACAAACTCTACGCCTCCTGCCGCGTGCGCTGGCACACGGAAAAGGACGACGACCTCGAGAACGTGCTCTTCGACGCCCAGACCTCCGGAGGCCTGCTGCTGGCCGTGGAGCCGGAGAAGGTCGCCGACGTTGCCGCCTTTCTCGAGGAGGCGGGCGATCTGGCCCGCGAGGTGGGCCATGTCCTGCCCATGGGCGAGGCGCCGCTCTACATCATCTGACATGTTCCGGAGTCCCGCGCCCCGTCCCGCGGGCGCTGCCCCGTGAACAGCATGAGGAGAACCTGAACATGGACGACATCAATCTGATCATGCGCACCAGCACGGTCATTCTCTTCGCCATTCTCGTGATCATTCTCTTCGTCAAGGGCATCGTCATCGTGCCCAACCAGACGGCCGTCATCGTGGAGCGCCTCGGCAAGTACCGCTGCACGCTTCTTGCCGGCTTCCACGTGAT
>JAUNSE010000384.1 GCA_030539415.1 Desulfovibrionaceae bacterium | reverse complement strand
GGACACGGCCCTGGCCGAAATGCGCTCCAAGCGCAATTCCCGCAACGAGCGCATCGTGGACATGCTGCAGAAGCAGGGCGTCGGCATCACCATGGACGATGTCATGAAGGAGGCCGGCGGCGAAAGCGTCGGACGGCCCCACATCGCCATGGCTCTGATGGCCAGGGGCTATGTGCCGACCATAGGCAAGGCCTTTGACAGGTATCTCGGCCCCACGGGCTCGGCCTACCTGCCCAAGGAGGTCATGGACCCCGAAAAGGCGGTCTCGCTCATGTCCTCCGTCGGCTGCTCGGTCATCATCGCGCATCCCATGCTCAAGCCCTATCCTCCGGGCTGGATCGAGGAATTCGTCAAGCGCCTGCTGCCGTTCGGCCTGTGCGGCATCGAGGCCTGGCACAGCGAGCACACGGACGAGGACAGCAAGAGCGTGCTGGCCATAGCCAGGCGCTACCACCTGTGCGTTTCCGGCGGCAGCGACTATCACGGGCAGAACAAGCCGCGCATCATGCTTGGCACGGGCTACGGCTCCCTGTGCGTGAGCACGGACGCCTTCGCCCTGCTCAAGCAGTGGCGCGAGGAGCATCATCTGCCCTGCTAGGCGTACCGCAACGGGCGGCAGACAGCACACCGAACGGGAAGGCCCCCGGAACATGACGTTCCGGGGGCCTTCGCTGCTTCTGCCGAATCAGTCCGCGGCGCTATTTGCCGCGGCCGCAGCACTTCTTGTACTTCTTGCCGCTGCCGCAGGGGCAGAGGTCGTTGCGGCCCACCTGGGGCTCCTTGCGCACGGGCTTCTGCCTGGGCTGCTCCTCCTCGCCGCCGGAGGACAGCACCGCGCTCTCGAGATTGTCGCTGTGCTTGAGACCGCCCAGAGCGTCATGCACCTGATCCTCCTCCTGGACGGGCGCGGACATGGCCTGCCGGAGAGACTGCGCCTCGGCGGCGGCCGCGGCCTCGACTTCGGAAGCCGAAGGCGCCGGCGCCCTGTCGGGACGCTTGATGTAGGCGTGGGACAGGGTGCGGCAGGTGCACTGGCGGATGAGGTCAAGCAGGCTCTCGAACATGTGGAAGCCCTCGCGCTTGTACTCGAGCTTGGGATCCTTCTGGCCGTAGCCGCGCAGGCCTATGCCGTCGCGCAGGGCGTCCATGGCGCGCAGATGCTCCTTCCAGCACTTGTCGAGCTCCTCGAGGATGATGTAGCGCACGAGGTCGGTGGCCGTTCTGGCGGCCGCGGCGCGGATCTCCTCCTGCACGCGCGCCTCCTGCTCGGCATCGGCCATGGGCTCGGTCCTGAGGGCCGTGTAGGCTTCGAAGGCGCCCTTCTCGATGTCGTCGAGAATCTGCATGAAGAGCTCCTTCGCCTGCTCCTCGTCCGGCAGCACGGCATCGGCGGGCAGCACGCGGCCGAGGTTGAAGAGGTCGTCCAGCTGGGCGCGCACGCTTCTGCGGGCCTCCTCCAGATTCTCGCCGTCCGCGCCGTCAAGGCGGGAGTAGATGCCATCCAGCAGGTCGTCGCGGAACTCGCGGAGCATGTCGAACAGTCCCTCGCGATCGCTCTGCATGGCCTCGCGGCGCAGGGCATAGATGACCTCGCGCTGCTGGTTCATGACATTGTCGTAGTCCAGCAGGGTCTTGCGGATTTCGAAATGGTGCGCCTCGACCTTCTTCTGGGCGTTCTCCACGGCCTTCGAGACCATGGCGTTCTCGATGGCCTCGCCGTCCTTGAGGCCGAGCTTGCCCATCAGGCCCTTGATGCGGTCGGAGCCGAACAGGCGCATGAGCGTGTCCTCAAGGGACAGGTAGAAGCGCGAGGAGCCCGGGTCGCCCTGACGGCCGGAACGGCCGCGCAGCTGATTGTCGATGCGGCGGGACTCGTGGCGCTCGGTGCCCAGGATGTGCAGGCCGCCCAGCTCCACCACGCCCTCGCCGAGCATGATGTCCGTGCCGCGGCCGGCCATGTTGGTGGCGATGGTCACGTGCCTGGCCTGGCCCGCCTGGGCCACGATCTCGGCTTCCTTGGCGTGCTGCTTGGCGTTGAGCACGCTGTGGGGGATGCCCAGGGCCCTGAGGCGCCTGGACAGCATTTCCGAGGTCTCGATGGAGATGGTGCCCACGAGCACAGGCTGTCCCTTCTGGTAGAGGTCGCGGATCTCCTGGATGATGGCGTTGAACTTCTCCTCCCTGGTCTGGAAGATCAGGTCGGGGTAGTCCTTGCGGATCATGGGCTTGTGGGTCGGAATGGTCATGACCTCGAGATTGTAGATCTCGTGGAACTCGACCGCTTCCGTGTCGGCCGTGCCGGTCATGCCGGCCAGCTTGTCGTACATCCTGAAGTAGTTCTGGAAGGTGATGGAGGCCAGCGTCTGGTTCTCGGCCTGGACCTGCACGTGCTCCTTCGCCTCGAGGGCCTGGTGCAGGCCGTCGGAATAGCGGCGGCCCGGCATGGTGCGGCCGGTGAACTCGTCGACAATGACCACCTCGCCGTTCTGCACGATGTAGTCCACGTCCTTCCTGAAGACCAGATGGGCCTTGAGGGACTGCAGAATGTGATGCTGGGCCACCATGTTGCGCGGATCGAAGAGGTTGTCCAGACCGGTGAGCTCCTCGCAGTGGGTGACGCCGATTTCGGTCAGCGTGGCCGTTCTGGCCTTCTCGTCCACATTGTAGTCCTCGGGGGAGAGCTTGCAGACGACCGCGTCCATGGCCTGGT
>JAUNSE010000383.1:855-2730 GCA_030539415.1 Desulfovibrionaceae bacterium | reverse complement strand
GCGGCCGCTATCTGGAAGCCCTGAAGGACGTGGACACGGTTGTCTTCGACAAGACCGGCACCCTGACCAATGCCACCCCCAGAGTGGCTGCCGTGGTCGCTGCGCCCGGCTTCGAGGCCGATGCGGTCCTGCGCGACATGGCCTGCCTGGAAGAGCACTTCCCGCATCCCGTGGCCAGAGCCGTGGTCCGCGCCGCCGAAGAGCGCCAGCTCGGCCATCCGGAAGAGCACGACAAGGTGCAGTACATCGTGGCCCACGGCGTCTGCTCCATGCTCAGAGGCGAAAAGGTTGTGGTGGGCTCCCGGCACTATGTCGAGAATGACGAGGGCATCGACCTCGCCCCGCTGCACGATGCCATCGAGCGCGAAACCTCGCTCGGCCGCTCCCTGCTCTATGTGGGCTCGGGCGGCACCATCGCGGGCCTTGTCTCCATCGAGGATCCGCCGCGCCCCGAGGCCAAGGCCGTCATCGCGGCCCTGCGCGAATGCGGCGTGGAGCGCATCCTGATGATTACCGGCGACGACGAGCGCACGGCAAAGGCCATTGCCGGCCGCCTCGGCATCACCGAGTACCGCGCCCAGGTGCTGCCCACCGACAAGTCCGACGTGGTGCAGTCCCTCATCGACGAGGGCCGCCATGTGCTCATGGTCGGAGACGGCATCAACGACGCGCCCGCCCTCTCTGCGGCAACGGTTGGCGTGGCGATGACCGACAGCACGGATCTGGCCCAGGGCGTTGCCAACGTCCTGCTCACCAGAAACAGCCTGGAAGGCCTCATCACCGCCAAGACCCTGGGCACCAGGGCCATGCAGCGCATCAGCAGCAACTACCTCTACACCATGGTGTTCAACAGCCTCTTCCTGGCGGGCGGCATCTTCATGATACTGACCCCGGGCCTGTCGGCCCTGCTGCACAACATGACCACCGTCCTGCTCTCGGTGCGGGCCATGCGCCCGAACCTGCCCGCGACCGAGGCCGCGGAGGAACAGGCCTAAATCCGAAAACAAACCGGCATCTGCCGGCTGTGCAAGGTCCCAGGGGGGCAACCCCCGCGGGGCCTTGTCTTTTGTTGTCCGCCTGCAGGCTGGCGGAAAATTGCGGGGAACGGCTGTAACAGACGGCAGCGACGTTCTCATTTTGTCTGCTGCGGTGTAGAAAAATCCTGTTGCAAAACACGGTTTCTGCCGGATGGTCCGGCAGACCGGCTAGGTCTGGCCGGAGTGCCTGGCCCCTGCCTGAGGGTGTCCCGGCGCTCCGGCCTTCCTGCCTGCCGCGGAAGTTTTTTGAGGCCGCCTGCGGGACGGCTGCCGCAGGGCCGGGGCATGGGACAGACGCTTGCGCATGACGGAGCGGGGCGTGCCTTGTCTGAAATGACAATGCGCTGGCAGGGCCTGCCGCCAAAGCCTACGAAGACCCGCTGCCGGACTCGGCTCCCGCCGGACGGGCCCGGACAGAAGAATCTTCGCCCGAAC
Organism: Desulfovibrionaceae bacterium; assembly: GCA_030539415.1. Classification (GTDB taxonomy): domain Bacteria; phylum Desulfobacterota; class Desulfovibrionia; order Desulfovibrionales; family Desulfovibrionaceae; genus Desulfovibrio. The sequence continues at coordinate 1,258 of JAUNSE010000383.1, read as the reverse complement.
GGGGCCGGAAAGCGATTTTTCCTTTGACAGGAGCCGATTTGTGCTTATTGTCAATAACAGTTTTCATTAACCTTTCAACTCCGCTCGGACCTCTTCTCTCAAGGTCCGGGCGGACGAGAAGCGGCGCGGGGGACCTGACACCCCGCGCGGACTTCCCGGACGGAGACACCGACATGAGCAAGAAAGTGCTGCTGGTCTGCGGCCACACCGACCTGGCCGGCAATTCCGTGGCCACGAAGACCATCGTCGGGGAGCTTGCCAAAAAGCACCCCGAAATCGAGCTGGATCTGCTGGCCGACCTCTATCCCGACTACAAAATCGACGTGGCGGCCGAGCAGGCCAAGCTGGTCGCCGCGGATGTGATCATCCTCCAGTATCCTTTATTCTGGTTCGGGACCCCCTC
>JAUNSE010000383.1:0-845 GCA_030539415.1 Desulfovibrionaceae bacterium | reverse complement strand
GGCAGGAGGAGGTCTTCCTGCACGGCTGGTCGCACGGCTCCACCGGCGACAAGCTGAAGGGCAAGAAGCTGCTGGTCTCCCTGACCACCGGCGCCCCGGAAGGCGCCTACACGGTGCAGGACGGCAAGGGCCACGACATCGACGAGTATCTGCTGCCCCTCAAGGTGACCTGCGGCTTCACCGGCATGGAGTACTGCGGCAAGGTGTGCACCTACGGTGTCTCCTACCAGTTGCGCAGCAATCCCGAGCAGCTCGAGAACATCAAAAAGCTCGCCGCGGAGCATGCCGAGCGCCTGGCGCAGGCCGTGGCGGACCTGTAAGGGCAGATCATCCGGCAGGGCGGGACCAGACAGCCTGCAGCCCGGAGCGGACTCTCCGGGCCGGAACCGCGCGGATCCGCCCTCCCCGGCACTGCATGAAAACTCCCGACCCGACCGTGGGCCGGGATTTTTTTTCTTTTCTTTCCTGCAGGGGCGCTGTTGTCACAGTATGAGGGAGTCGGAACCGTAAAACCGCTCCATTGCAGGACAAGTCAGATAGCACACGCAAAACGCCGCGGGCGGAAGGACTGAAACTGCCTCCGAAATCGGCTGCCCGATGCTTTTTTTCCTGCGAAAGGCATTTGACAGACCGGCATTCGATCCCATCTTTGCAGTGCGCCCAAGCCATCCGGCTGCCATATGACGCACATCGGGAGACGGGCAAGGCGCAGGTGCGGACGACCGGCTGTTCGACAGCCCAGGAGCAGTCCTGCCGCCTCCCCAACCAGCTCAAACCGACAAAGGATCTCATCGCCATGAGCAAAGTTCTTCTGGTCTGCGGCCACACCACCATCGACACCTCGG
>JAUNSE010000382.1 GCA_030539415.1 Desulfovibrionaceae bacterium | reverse complement strand
AGATGTCGTCCAGGCCCTCGCGGCACTCGGCAAAGCCGGTCAGGGGCAGGCTTTTGCGCTCGCGCCTGGGGGCCAGGCGCACGCCCTCGCCGGGCAGGTTTTCGGGCACAGGACGGCTGTCCCCCCTGTCGCTGTGCATGTGGGCGCCTGAGAGCAGCCGGTCGATGGACACGGCGGCCTCCCTGCCTCCGGCAATGGCACTGATGACCGAGGAGGGGCCGGTCACGGCGTCGCCGGCGGCGAAGATGTTCCACCAGCTGGTCTCCAGGGTGACGCTGTCCACACTGATGCGGCCGCGCTCGACCTTGAACTTGTCCTCGAAGGGGGCGAGCTCGGCGCTCTGGCCGATGGCGAAAATCACCCTGTCCGCGGCAAGCACCTGTCTCTCGGCCTCGTCGAAGGTCGGGGCGAAGCGGTGCTCTTTGTCAAAGACGGAGAGGCAGCGGCGCAGCTCGATGCCGGACACGGCGTCCTTTCCCTCGATGCGCACCGGGCCCCAGCCGGGATGAATATCTATGCCGCTCTTTCTGGCGTCCTCGATGTTGTGCGGGAAGGCGGGCATCTCCCCCTCCTTCTCGAGACAGACCATGTCCACATGCGCGGCGCCCAGCAGCTTCGCCGTTATGGCCACATCGACAGCCACGTCGCCGCCGCCCACAACCACGACCCGGCCGGAAACAGCGGGCGCCTGCCCCATGCGCACATCGCGCAGGAACTCCACGCCGTGCATGACGCCGGGCAGATTCTCGCCCTCGACGCCGGCGCGGCGGCTTGCGCCGTTGCCGGGCGCCACAAAGAAGGCCTTGAAGTCCTGCTCGGCCAGGTCCTCGAAGGACACGTCGCACCCCTTCCCCACGCGCGTGCCGCACTGGAACTCCACGCCGAGGCCTCTCAGCTGCTCCACCTGGGCATCTATGACGGCATCCGGCAGCCTGTAGGCGGGAATGCCGTAGCGCAGCATGCCGCCCGGCTCGGGCAGGGCCTCGAACACTCTGACCGGATAGCCGGCTTTTGCCAGAAACCAGGCGCAGGAAAGGCCGGCGGGGCCTGAGCCGATGACGGCCACCTTGCGGGTGTGGCGGATGCGGGGCCGCTCCACGGGCCTGTTCAGCGAGCGGTCGCCCAGATACTGCTCCACGGCGTTGATGTTGACCGCGCCGTCCACCTTCGCGCGGCTGCACTCGCTCTCGCAGGTATGGGGACAGACGCGGCCGGTGATGGCCGGGAAGGGATTGCGCTCGCGCAGCTTGTCCGCGGCCTCGTCGGGGCGGCCCATCTGCATCAGGTAGTTGTAGGCGCGCATGTCCGTGCCGGCCGGGCATTTCGCGGAACAGGGGCTCTTCACGGGCTGGTCCACGTTCAGGCGGAAGACGTCCAGGCCGCAGGTCTTGAAGCAGGTGCCGCACCCTGTGCACTTTGCAGTATCAATCGAGTTAATCACAAGCGTTCCTCCTGTGCTGATTCGCATCGGCGGCCGGCCCGGTCTGCCCGGACTCCGGCTGCCGCAATTTGTGCTTTTCCGCACAATATGGGGGAGGACGGTTTGTGTTGAGTAGCAAACGCTACTGAAGCGAAAAAATCGTGTTTTTCTGTGACAGCGGAAAGCCCGCGGGAACGGCGGTCTCTCCGCGGGCAGTGCGGACAATGCAGCAGGCAAATTTTCAGATGCACTTCTGCCCGTTTTATTCAAATACAGTCAATTCAGACAAAAAAGAGCGCCGGGAAAGATCTGTTTCTTTCCCGGCGCACTCTTAAAGATGCTGTTTTCTACTGCTTGTCGGAGTATTCGATTATTGTGACAAGGTCATTGAAATGCTTTTCAACAAAGCGGATGGTGGCTTCCTCATTGCCAAATCTGATGGGAATTTCAGGTGTTTCGGATGTCCGAATCCTCTCGCAAAGCTCTTCCATCGCCGACTCGTCTTTTTTGATGAATTCCTTGTATTTGGCGGCGCACAAAGGACACAGTGCCAGATACTGCGCCTCATGTTCTTTGGCAAAGTACTTTCCGCTCAGGACCTCGACACTCTCGAAATAGTATTCACCATTGCGTTTCTTGAAAGGCATCTCCTCCTTGCAAATCTGACAGATCATTTCGTCCGACTCATTGGTATACTGATTCCTGAGCCAGACTGTCGGATCTATCGAGCTTTTGCTGCTGCGCACACTCCTTGAACGTTGTTCATAGGTTCTGTCATCGGCCTCCTCAAGATCTTCCTCAAGTTTTTCTCTGCGTCGGGCAGTGTTTGCTGCCTGTCGCTTGGGAAATTGTTTCTTTTCTTTACGTTCTTCCAATAGCGTATTCGGATCATCAATATTCTCTTCTTGACATTTAGCATAAAATTCACGCAAGCGAACGACTTTATCATATGATGCAAATCCCCATTCTTTAGCAATGTTATTTTTTTCCTGGTATTCTTTTTCCCTTTCTCTTGCGTTTTTTCCAAATCCGATTGCTTCCAACAAATGATTGCAGTCATTGAATTTGAAATCAGGCCGCAAATCGGCCTCAGTCATGTCCTTGGGATTGCGGAAATTCCCCTCTTTGTCGGGAATCCAGTCGGCGTTGCTTAGAGAATACACAAGCTGAGAATCTGCTTTATTCGGAGAATGACTTCTATTTGGGCTATACAAGGCCTTGGAAGCATCGACACCATAAGGCAATTTACTTATTAGAGCTTGCCATATCAACCTGCTTAATGGTATTGATTTCTTGTTTATATATATTTG
>JAUNSE010000381.1 GCA_030539415.1 Desulfovibrionaceae bacterium | reverse complement strand
ATAGTATTCATTTTCGGCGACTTGCGACTTTTTCTAGCGTTAAAGCCCCGTTTCACATGTTATCTTTCTAGTTTCAAGCGACTTTGGGTCCATTTTGGGCGACTTGCAGCTTCATTTTCGGGGATTTATCCAGGCGGCAGAGACGAGAGGAAGCAGACAGGGAAAAAGCCCGCCGGCACAACTGGCTGGCGGGCTTTTCTTGATGTTCTGTCGGCATCCGGCAAAATCAGGAAATGTCATGAATGGGGCGAGGGCGCAGGGACTCCTTCAGAATCTCCGCGTCCTTCTGAGGGTCTGCCCTGAGATTCAGCTCATTATTGCCGCCGTAGCAGCAGAAGGCACCTTCGGGCGAAATTTCCACATAGCCCCCGGAAATGACCTTGCCGTAAGGAAGCTGCTCGAACATGTCGGCATGGTCGACGCGGCGGGGAAAGACAAAGGGCACTGCTTGGCCGGAAAAATCTTCAACAATAAGATATTTCACTGGGCCCTCCTGGGCGAAATAAGTAAGGGGAAGGAACTATGTCCCCCAACCTAAGCCATTTGTGCCGCATTGCCAAGAGAGCTCTACTGAGCCCGCTGCTGGCGGCGGTTGTTGAGGTAGCGGCGGACGGCCGCGTTGTGTTCGGAGAGCGTCCTGCTGAAGGAGTGGGCCCCTCCGTCCGTCACGGCCACAAAATAGAGATAGTTGTGCTTTTCCGGATAGAGAGCAGCCTTCAGGGCCGCGGAACCGAAGGAGCAGATTGGTCCGGGCGGCAGCCCTGCCTTGCGGTATGTGTTGTAGGCATTGCTGTCATTGTTGAGCATGGCGCGGGTAAGATTGCCCTTGAAGTTCGGGCCGAGACCGTAGATGACGGTGGGGTCGGCCTGCAGGAGCATGCCGATGCGCATGCGGTTGCTGTAGACTCCGGCCACTCTGGGGCGTTCCTCGGGGATGGCCGTTTCCTTTTCCACAATGGAGGCAAGGATGACGGCCTTTCTCAGGTCGTCACGGCCGGGTCGTTTGCCGTCCTTCCACAGTGCGTCCGCCTTCTGCCAGAAATTGTCCACAAGCCGGCCGCAGACTTTCCACGCCTGTTTGGGATCTTTTCTCGTCTCCTCCCCGGGAGTCTTCAGCAGATACGTGTCAGGCATGAGGAAGCCCTCGGCGCTGTCAAACGGAATGCCGTAATGACGAAGGAATGCCGGATCGCGCATGACCCCCGCCAGATCCTCGTAGGGAGCGAAGCCGCTGTCGGCCAGTATTCTGGCCGTCTGCCACCAGGTCAGCCCTTCCGGTATGGTCACTCTGGTGAGCACAGGCTTTCCAAAGGCCAGGGTTTCCAGAACCTTGTCAGGCACCCAGGAGGTGGAGAAAAGGAAGCGTCCGGCCTGCATGCCCGTATCTATCTTTCTGTAGCGCGCCAGCAGACGGAATTTGCGCGCATCGGTGATGATGCCCTGCTTCTGAAGCTGGGAGGCTATGCGGGACAGTGCGGCCCCGGGCGGCACGTCCACATACACTTCCCTGCCTGGCGCCGCCTCGGGAGCGCTTGTGAGAAAGGTATGCGCTTCGTGGGCCAGCCAGCCGCCGGTGCAGACGGCTGCTGCCAGCAGGAGCAGCAGTAAGGTTCGGATGATTTTCCACATGAATCGCGGATCTCCTCTCCCGCCCTGAGCGGGATGGCTCGTGGTCCTGCTGCTCCCCTGCCCCGGCAGCTCAGACCGCGGCCTCAGGCAGCGCCGTCTCCCCGGAAGAACCAGTTACCGGAACAGCCGAGTCAGGCCGGGCCAGATAGGATTCCAGAATGCGCACTGCCGCCTGCTGATCGAGCACGGCTTTCACACGGCTCTTTTTCACCTGCGCCATGCGCAGGTCCCAAAGGGCTTCTTCCGAACTCAAAAGCTCGTTCATGAAAAAGCAGGGGCAGGCCACCCGCCTTTGCAGGCGGGCGGCAAAATTGCGCACCTGTCTTGTGGTCAGGCTTTCAGAACCGTCCGGCATGAGAGGCAGTCCGATGATGACCCTTTCCGCTCCCTCGCGCGAGGCAAGTTCGGCCAGCGCGGCCAGAAGAGCCTTGCGGCTTCCCTGGCCGGCAAGCGTGAAGGTCTGGAGCGGATAGGCCATAATGCCGCACGGATCGGTCGCTGCCGTTCCGGTGCGCTCCAGACCGTAGTCTATGCCCACAAGCTTCATGCGCGGATGTCCTAGCCGATGCGCATCAGACGGCGCACATCCTCCATGGTTCTGGACGCAAAGGCACGCGCGCGATCCTTGCCGTCGGCAAGGATGTCCAGAGCCTGCTGATCCGTGACAGCCGCACGGCGCTGCTGCAGAGGCTCTAGAAATTCCTTGAGGTAGCGCAGGAAGATCTTCTTGCAGGCCACACAGCCGAATGTGCCCTTGACGCAGCCTTCGCGGATTTCGGCCTGCTCCTCGGGCGTGGCCAGCAGAACATGGTAGGGGAAGAGGTTGCACTTGTCCGGATCGCCGGGGTCGCTTTTCTTGACCCTGGGAGGATAGGTGAACATGCGCTTGATCTTGTCCTGCACATTGTCGAAGCTGTCATCCAGGAAGATGCCGTTGTCGTAGCTTTTCGACATCTTTCTGCCGTCCAGGCCGGGGCATTTGGCCGCAGGAGTCAGCATGGCCTCGGGCTCAGGGAAGTAGTCGCCGTAAAGGAAGTTGAAGCGGCGGCCGATTTCCCTGGTCAGTTCCATGTGCGGCAGCTGGTCCTGGCCCACCGGCACGCCGGTGGG
>JAUNSE010000380.1 GCA_030539415.1 Desulfovibrionaceae bacterium | reverse complement strand
CCATGGGGGTGAGGAAGTGCTGCCGCTTCTCGCGGCCCATGGAGATCTGGTACTGCACGGCCATCTTGAGGGCCACCTCCACCGAGACCGATCCGGAGTCTGCGTAGAAGAGATGGTCCAGCCCCCGGGGCACCAGGGGCAGCAGGCGTCTGGCCAGCTCCACGGCCGGCCTGTGGGTGAGGCCGCCGAACATGACATGGCTCATGCGCTCGAGCTGCGCCGTCATGGCCCTTTTGATGCGGGGATTGCCGTAGCCGTGCACGGCGCACCACCAGGAGGACATGCCGTCCACAAGCTCGGTGCCGTCGGCCAGCACAAGGCGGTTGCCCCTGGTGCGCTCGACCATGCGCACGGGCAGCGGGTCCACGGCCGAGGTGTAGGGATGCCAGAGATGATCCCTGTCAAAGGCGAGGTCCTCCGCCGTTTCCGCCGACGTGTCCCTCGCGGACAGGCGCCCGAGCTCGCGGGCCGCGGGCTCGAGCAGGGCGAGAAAGCGCTCCCTGTCGGGCTTTGCGCCGAGATGGGGGATGTCCGCCAGCAGGGGCACCTTCTTCATGGCGCCCCAGTGGCGCAGGCTGACCGCGTTGTCATTGAGAATGCGCATCTCGTCGGCCACTCCGGCCTGCGGGCCGCAGCCCGCGTCGCAGTGGCTGAAGGGCAGCGTTCTGGTCAGCACCATGCCGGCCACCTCGAGGCCTCTGGCCTGCAGGGCCTCGATGCTCAGCAGGGCGTGGTTGAGGCAGCCCAGGCGGTTGGCCACCACCAGGATGACGGGCAGGTTCACGGCCTGCATGAGGTCCAGCATGCACTCGGACTCGTTCACCGGCACAAAGCAGCCGCCGGCACCCTCCACCAGCACGTTCGCTTCCCCGGCCGCGGCGGCGATCTCCGCGGCCAGCTCCGCGCAGCCCAGGCGCTCTCCGGCCAGATCCGCCGCCAGATGGGGCGAGCAGGGAGGCTCGTAGCAGTGCAGGGCCATGGCCCGGCCGCCCAGCGCCTGCACGCTCTCGACGTCGGGCACACGGTATCCGCCCTCCGCGGGCAGGCAGCCTGTCTGCACGGGCTTGATCACCAGGGGGCGGTCATTCTCCCCGCCGAGCAGGACGGACAGCCCGGCCGTCACCAGAGTCTTTCCGGCATCCGTGTCTGTGCCGGTCACGAAGTAGCCGCGCATCGCCTATCTCCTCGTGGCGCCAAGGGCGTTCAGCAGCATGTCGTCCTCGTCGTAGCCGGAGCCTCTGGTGGTCAGATAGTTGCCGGTCATGAGGGCGCTCGCGCCGGCGGCCAGCACCCAGGAGTGCTCCTCGGCCAGCGTGGACATGCGGCCGCCGCAGACAATGACCTCCTTTCCGGGCAGCATGAGCCGCACCAGAGCCACCACGCGCAGCGCCTCGCGGCGGGGGAGAGGGGAGCGGCTGCCCATGGGCGTGCCGGGCACCGGGCTCAGAAAATTCACGGGCAGGGAGTCCACATCCAGCCGGCGCAGCTCGGCCAGAAACTCCACGCGCTGCGCCCAGCTCTCGCCCAGGCCGAAGATGCCGCAGGAGCAGATGCTGAGCCCCGCCCTGCGCGCCGCGTGCAGGGTTTCTATGTCCTGATCGTACTCGTGCGTGGTGCAGATCTGCGGGAAGTAGCTGCGCGCGGTCTCCAGATTGTGATGGTAGCGGGTGAAGCCGGCCTCCTTCAGGCGCCTGGCCTTCTCGTCGGTCAGCATGCCCAGCGATCCGCACAGGCCGATGCGGCACTCCGAGCGGATTGCCAGGGCCGCCTCGCACAGGCTGTCGAGCTCGCGGTCCGAGAGGGCCGTGCCGCTGGTGACAATGCCGTAGCGGCCTATGCCGTGCCCGTCCATTTCCCTCGCCGCGTCCAGCAGCGCCTTCCTGTCCACCAGGGGATAGACCGGGGCACCCGTCCTGTAGTGCCCGGACTGGGCGCAGAAGGCGCAGTTTTCGGCGCAGCGGCCGGACTTGGCGTTGATGATGGCGCAGGTGCCGGTTCCCTTCGGCCCGTGCAGGGACCGGGCAAGGCCGCCCAGGGCCAGCAGGTCCATGTTGTCGTCCCAGGGCAGATCCCCCAGGGCCAGAGCCAGGCTCTCGTCGATGCCCTCGCCGTTGCCGGCGATCAGGCTGTCCAGCACTTTGTGCAGCAAATCGGTCATAATTGAAAACCCTCCGCAAGGGCGCGTCAGCACCGCGCGCAAACGCCGAAGATACGTCCAGATCTGCCGCAGGGCAAGACAAAATGTCACAGACTTCTTTCGCCGGGAAAAACCGCGGCGCGGCTGTCCTGCGCGGACACGGGCAGGAGGCCGTTCCGGACGTCCGTCCGGCGCCCGTCCATCTGCCGGACAGTGCTCCGCGCATGGACAAATCCCCCTCGGCCGGGCTAGTCTCCCGCACCGACTGTGCCGGAAAGGACCCGGCTGTTCTGCATATTTTCGCTTTTTCAGGAGTTTCCATGTCCCAGGACGCTGCTTGCCGTGACTGTGCCCCCGCCATGACGCCCATCGAGCGTCTCCCCGCCGCCGAACAGGCCCTGCGCGCCGGGCGCTGTCTGGAGCTTTTGCGCCGCATGCATCCCGATGCCGGCGGCCTGCTGCTCTGCTCGCGGGTGCACATCTATTATCTCACCGGCACGCTGGGCGCCGGCCTGCTCTGGCTGCCGCTCGAGGGCGAGCCGGTCCTGCTCCTGCGCAAGGGCTGCGAAAGGGCCCGCATGGAGTCTCCGCTCAGAAACATCCTGC
>JAUNSE010000379.1 GCA_030539415.1 Desulfovibrionaceae bacterium | reverse complement strand
CGCTGCAGGCCAGGCGCGAAGACCTGCTCGAGTCACGCAGACAGATCGCGGACGCCCTGCAGCGGTACACGTGCCTGTTTGGTCTCTGGAAAGAGGCCGCGACCCGGGCGCTGGACGTGCTGTCCGCCACGGCGTGGCCCGCGCCCTGGACCGAGCCGGGCAGCGTGCACGCCTGCCTGGGCTGGCTTCTGCTGCGGCTGTGGGAGGCCCGCGGCGGCATCCTGCTCGCGGACAGTCTGGAGAAGACCCTGCCGCAGGGGCGGCTGGACGGCCTCTGGTCGGTGCTGGAAGGGGTCGGTATCGCCCTGGGCGTGCAGATCCTTGCCTCCACGCGGGATCCGCAGCTGCTGCGGGCGGCGGACCGATGCCTGAAGGACAGGTCGCGCCTGTTCCTGATGCGTCTGCCCGAACAGGACGGCAGGATGGTGGCGGGCAGGAGCCTCGACCGGCTGGATCTGCTCCGGGAGCCGGGCTGGCCCGGCCGCTGAGACGCGGCCCGGCAGGGGGCAGACAGGCCGGAACCATCATATGATTCCGGGCGGAGCGGGGCCGGAGCGGCGTTCAGGCCGTCCGGATCGCTCCGCCGCGACCCCGGGCCCGGACAGTCAGGCGGACTGCCGCCCCCGGGGCGGCCTTCCCGCCTTGCCAAAAGCCCTCACGGACTTTAGAAAGACTCTGCAGGAGGACACGTACCATGCCGACAAGGGAGCAGTGGGCCGCAGTTGACTGGTCAAAGCCGGTCCAGGAGATCGCCGACGAGCTCGGATGCAGTCTTGCCGCCGTCTATCAGCGCCGCCGGCGCATGGTGACCGGGCCTGACAAGGTCGATGTCAATCTGTGGAAGGCGGTGGACTGGTCCAGATCCGACACGGAGATCATGCGCGAGCGCGGGTGCCGCCGCGACGATGTGGAGCTGGCCCGCCGGGCCGCCGGCGGCGCAAGGACGCGCAGGACGACCAGGACCTACATCTGCCTCACCCCTGAAGAGTCCGCGGAGGTGGCTGCCCTGGCCGACGCGGAAGGAAGATCGAGCAGCGCCTGGCTGAGAGAGATAATTCTGCAGTATCTGCAGGAACATCGTCAGAAAAAGCTTGACAAAAACCTGTGATGTCTTAGCTCAGAACGGGAGACCGGCACTGCCGCGCGGGACAATGAGACATGCTCCCGTCTCCTGCCGGCTGCAGGGCGCACAGAGGGAAGTCCTCTGGACGCCGCCGCATGTCCCCCAGGTCCGTCGGCACGTAAAACCTCCCAAGAATGCCGGACCGGACAGGGCAGACAAAAAAAGCAAGGCTCCTGCACTGACAAAACCTGTTATTTCAAATACTTGAACCGTCTCTGACGCCGAAGCGCGCCAGGAGGCAGACTGCGGAAAGGCGCACCGGAGCAGCCGGAGAGACCTGTCTTTTGCAGACGGGCCTGTCCTCCTTGCCGCCGAGCCCAGCGTGCGGGCGGCCGCGGCGGCAGAAGACAGGGCGGACAGCTGCGGGCCGAAACAGTCTTCTGTTTCTATAAAAAATTGTTGCAAAGTTTTGTAGAATTTTCTATACAAAAGCCGGAAGAGAGGAACAGTCCTCAGCACAATCAACTTCTAACACCGGGAGAACTTCTTGCGATATTTCACTTTGGTCCGCGACTGCACCGATCGTCCCGACGATCCCGATCTCCCCGACACGATCTCCCTCCGCATCACCTCCGAGCCAGTCACCGAGTCCGATGACGAGGAGGTGCTCGAGAGCGGCACCGATTTCCGCAAGGTCATGGAAGACATTTGGGTGTCCATCCCCTTCGGTCAGATTGTCATGGAAAAGAGGATCTTCGCCGCCATAATCGTCGGAATCATGGGCCAGCCCGACTTCAACGCCCTCGCCGCCTCCGCCCACAGCGAGCTTGAAGAAGTCAGCGTAGCCGTTATCAAACAATACATAGAAAATCAGAAAATGAAATAGGCGGTGGTATTGTGAAGACCTACAGTTTTAAATTGTACAACTCAAAAAGGCTCATGAAACTGCACAGGCAGATAAATGCTGCCGGCATGACGTACAACCACTGCATCGCTCTGCACAGGCGGTACTACCGGCTGTATAAATGCCATCTGTCCTGCTATGCCTTGCAGAGGCATCTGACAAAGCTGAAGAAGATAAAGCGTTTTGCCTATTTGAAGGAGTTCGGCTCTCAAGCTGTACATGATGTGGCAGAGCGTATAGACAGGGCATACAGGAAATTTTTTAATGACCTGAAACGGGGCGTGAAGACTGCACCACCTAAATTCAAGAAAGTCCGCAAATACAAATCATTCACCCTGAAGCAGTCAGGCTATAAATTCCTTGAAGACAACACTGTTGAAATAAACAAGCAAAGATACAGATATTTCAAATCACGGGAGATTGAGGGCAGGATCAAGACTGTGACTGTCAAGCGTGATGCTCTGAGGGATATCTACGTCTACATAGTCTGTGAAAGCGAGAAGAACCAGGCCGTGGCCAGAACGGGTAAAAGCGTCGGCTATGATTTCGGTTTGAAGAGCTTTCTCACGGACGATACAGGCACGAGTATTGCCTCCCCTCTGTTTTTCAGCCAGGGCAGGAAGGCCATAGCCAGTGCCAATAAAAAACTGTCCCGCAAGAAGGAGGGTTCTCATAACCGTCACAAAGCTAGATTGGCTCTGGCAAGACTGCACAAGAGAGTGGCCAACAGACGGAATAATTTCCATTGGGAACAGGCCAGCCGCATAGCAGGTGAATATTCTCT
>JAUNSE010000378.1 GCA_030539415.1 Desulfovibrionaceae bacterium | reverse complement strand
CAGGCGGCGTCCCGGGCCGCTGCCCCGGGTCTGCGATCGGGCTCGGCGCTCGGGGCGGTGTCCCGGGCCGGGAGAGGCCTGAGCCGTCGTCGCCCGGAGCCGTTGTCCGGGGGTGATGGCCGGGAGTGGCGGCAGGCTTCGGCATCCTGAAACCGGTGCTCGGCTTCGCCGGCCGGGGACATTGTCCGGCCATTGGAGAGGCGATTGTCCGGCCGTTGGCTAGGCGGTTGGCGAGGCGATTGGAGAGGCGGTTGTCGGGGAGATTGCCCGGCTCCGGCGGCCGGGGTGACTGTCCGGGGGCTGGAGCCCGAGCCCGAGGCCGGGTTTTGGTGACATGGCCCAGGCTCATGGGAGAGGGTGGGCTATCGCGCCCTGTGCCCTGATGGCGGCTGGCAAAAGGCAGCTCTTGAGGCGGGGCCTGGGCTCAGATGCCGGGCGTCGGGCGGCATGGCGGGCGGAGCTTTGGCTTATGGACAGCAGGCCGAGCCCTAGCGGGGTCTGGGCGTCATGTCCCGGCTCTGTCTGCGCCGCATCCTGCCTCCGCCTCTGGAGGGGCGGGTGCGCACTCTGGCCTTCTCCTGGTCCAGGGCCTGGGGCATGCCGTCGCGGCCGGTGCTGATGTTCTCGGGGGCGTAGTGCTTCTGGGAGGCGATGCTGCCGTGGCCCATGAGGGCGGCTATGGTGCGGCGGGCGTCCTCGCTGTCGCCGAGGAGGGCCAGAGAGTCGGCCTTGAAGGCGTCCCTGCCGCTGTAGAGGCTGATGTTCTTCTCGTCCTTGGAGGCGCGCCTGCCCTCTCTGGCCTCGGTGTTGGCGCGCTGCAGGCAGGACTCGCAGCGCCTGAGCAGTCTCCTGTAGGCCTGCTCCCTGGTGAGGCCTTCGGCAAGGTAGGGGGCGAGGCCCCTTTCCAGCAGCTTCAGAAAGGCCTTGACGGCCGCCCTGTTGGCGGCGTTGCCCTCGCCCGGAAAGAGCATGTGGCGCACCCTGCCCGTGCCGTGCTGCAGAAAGGCGTTCTGCTTGCCGTTGACAAGGCACAGGGTGCCGCCGGCGGGATCGTCCGTCCAGAAGGCGTGGAGCCACTCCTTGGGGCGCAGGCCCACGCGGCTGTTGGCCCGAAGCCATGCGGCGGCGAGATCCGTCATGAAGGTGTGCCGCCTGTCCAGGCAGGCGAGCACCCTGTCCAGCTGCTCGCGGGTGGGGTTCTTCTCGCGCAGGGCGGAGCCCTTCTGGCCCTTTCTGGTGACGGTGTCCGGCCTGAAGCGGCGTATGGTCTCCAGGGCCTCCTCGCTCACCCGGCCCCGCAGAACGGAGGTCAGGGCGAGTCTGGCATTGTGCAGGGTGGCCAGGGCCCAGGGCCGTGTCCGGTAGGTCGCGGCGAACCACTCCGGAAAGGCTTCGAGCTCCGCGTCGCTCAAGGTCTCCAGGGGCGTCTCCCCGCTCTTCTCCGGGTGCAGGTGAACGGCATAGGGCCTGAGCCAGGCCATGGCCTGGCTTGCGCGTCCCTGCATGGTGTTCTCGCTGTGCGGGCGCTGGCTCACCCAGCGCTGAAAGCTGTCGCCGGCTGTCTGATTGTCCACTGCTGGTTTCTCCGTTGCGTGCATTGCGGCGTCTGGCGGGTTTGGTCGCCTGGGGATGGGTTGGAAGGCCCGGGGCGCGGGAGCTGGGGCGCCGGGCCCTGGGTCGGGTTTCTGGTCGGGGGCTGGCTCGGAGTTTGGCTCGGGCTCCGGCCTGGAGTTCGGGATGGCTGTCGGATGGCTGCGATCGGATTGGGAGTTGGTTTGGGATGATTTTTGGGCGGAGATGGTTTTGACGCGTGTGTCTTGAGCATGATAGAAAACGTTCTGTCATGACCGGTCTGCCTGAGAGCCGCCTGTCTGTCGGACTGTCTGCCGGAGAACAGGGCGGGCGGACCGTGCGGCGGCCGGGGCCGGAGGGCGCGGGAGCTTTCAGTCGTTCGTGCCTGCGGGGAGACAGGATGACAGCGCGCGGGACCTGGTTCCCGCCGCGGCATGCGCGTCGGATTTTGAGACAGAAGAAGGAGATTGCCATGAGTCAGCACGGATGGACACCGTACGAAGATGGCGGGACCATCGGAACAGCGGGGACAGAACAGGGCGCCATCCTTGCGGACGAAGAGCATGAGTTCGGCGCCCGCATCACTCTGGAACGCTGCGATGACCGCATGGCCGTCACCTGCGGCATATACGGGGCGATGGTGCATACGGTTTTTGCCTCCTGGGAGGAGGGACCGGCAAAATACGAAGCGATGAAGAGCGAGCTCGGGCAGTTTCTGGAGGAGTACGACAACGAGGCCGACGAGGACTTTGAAGTGCTGTGCGATTTCTGCAGCCGCTTCGTCAACGCCTGGTGATTTGGCACCTGGTGACGAGCCGCTCTGGCGGCCCGTCAGTCGCTGTCAGGCCGCGGCCTGAAGGAGGAAAGACATGAGTCGATATCCGTGGTTCCCGTACGAAGGCGGCAGCACGATCGGCACCGAGGGGACCGAAGACGGCGGCATCATCATTCAGGATGACTGCTACGAGATCGGAGCCCGCGTCATCCTGGAAGAGTGTCCCGACAGCTGGTGGGCCGTCACCTGCGGCATCATCGACGGCTTTGTTCTGACGTCTTTTGCCCGGAGTCTGGAAGAGGCGCAGGAAATGGTCCGGGGCATGGAGGAGGAGCTCGCGCGTCTTCTGGACGGCTGGGAAGACGGGGAGTCCATTGACATAGGCGCGACCTTTGACAGGTTTGTCC
>JAUNSE010000377.1 GCA_030539415.1 Desulfovibrionaceae bacterium | reverse complement strand
TGCGTTCCCGGTGAACTGACGGGCCCGGGCCCCAATGGGGCGCCGGAGATGCCGACCCTGCGCATGCCGTACGGCCAGGAGGTGCCTCTTGTGCAGGCTTCGGCCGGACTCAGGCGCATTGCCGCTCTGGCCTGCCTGCTGGTGCACTGTCTGGAGAAGCGCAGGAAGCAGCCTGGCGAACAGTCCCGGGGAAGCCTCCTCCTTCTTGTCGATGACATCGAGGCGCATCTGCACCCCAGATGGCAGCGCGGAATTCTTCCCTCGCTCCTGCGCGTCATGGACGGCGCAGGTCTGTGGGCGCAGATGCAGCTCGTTGTCACCACGCATTCGCCCCTTGTCATGGCTTCTCTGGAAACGGTCTTTGACGCCCGCAGGGACGCATGGCTTGACCTGGATTTGATTGACGGCCGGGTTGAGCTTGAGCGCAGGACGTTCCTCCGGCTGGGGGATGTCAGCAACTGGGTGACAAGCGAGGCCTTTGACCTTGAGTCCGCCTATTCCAGAGAGGCGGAGCAGGTTATCAAAGAGGCCGGCCGGCTTGCCGCCGACGGCAATCCCTCGCCCGAGAAATTCAGGGAGATTCACCGGCGGCTGCACGAAGTCCTGTCCGACATTGACCCGTACTGGGCCGGCTGGCTGTACATTGCGGAGAAGAAGGGCTGGCTCGCCGAGGCGGACCGGACTGACAGCAAAGCCTGAGAGCGCTGCCCGCCCGGGGGCCGGAGCGGAAAGAAGGGAGGAGAGCCATGATTGTCGAGCGAACGCTTGCTGGGCGGATCAGACAGGTGAGCCGGGCCTTTCCCGCCGTGCTGGTGAGCGGGCCGCGGGGCGCCGGCAAGACCGCGCTGCTGAAGGCCTGCGCCGGGGCAGGGTGCGACTGTGTCTCGCTGGACGACCCCGAGAACCGCAGGCTGGCGAACGAGAATCCGCTGCTCTTTCTGCGCCGCCACAGGCCGCCTGTCTTCATCGACGAGGTGCAGCATGCCGCCCCGCGGCTCTTTCCGTACATCAAGGCTGCCGTGGACGAGGCGCGCAGGCCCGGCATGTTCTGGCTGGCCAGCTCCCTCCTGTACCAGTTCATGCCTCTCACGGAGAGTCTGTGCGGGCGCGTGGCCCTGCTGAGGCTGCAGGGGCTCTCCCGCAGCGAGCAGGACGGTCTGCCCGACTGCGGGCCCTTCATGCCGGACGGCGTGGAGGACCGCGCCGCCAGTGCCTCGCCCGCGGACGAGACTGCCCTGTTCGAGCGCGTCTGGCATGGCTCGTACCCCGCGAGGCTCGGTGCCGGGGACGCTGACTGGCTGGTCTGGCATCAGTGGCTTGTGCAGAGCCTCGTCGGGCATGACGTGCGCGACTTCTGGCCTGACGCGGACCCTGCCGGCTTTGTGGCCTTCATAAAGGCCGCTGCGGAGCGCACCGGGCAGGCGCTGGACATGGCGGACCTGGCTCGCGCCTCAGGCATCTCCGTGAGCAGGGCGGAAGCCTGGCTGAACATGCTGAAGGCGCTGTGTCTGGTGGAGGTGGTGTCGCCTCTCCATGCGGGAGACGCAAGGCATGTGCACGCGCCCAGGCTGTACTTTCTGGACACCGGGCTGGCCTGCTCTCTGGCCGGCATCACTTCGCCGGAGGCGCTGCGGCAGGGCCCCATGAGGCAGGCAATGCTGGAGACCTGGGTGGTCTCGGAGCTCCTCAAGAGCTGGTGGCACAGCGGCAAGGAGCCGCCGCTGTACAGCCATTATGACGCGTCGGGCAGGGCGGTGCCGCTGGTCCTCACGCTGAACGGGCTGGTGCACCCGATCTGGATCAGTCAGAAGGAGCGGCCGGCTGCGGAGGATATGGGGAGCATTGATGTGACAAGGGGGTATTTGCCCGGCGCGCCCCGCGGGCGGGGCGTGGTGCTCTGCATGGCTCGGGAGCCGTATCAGGTCACAGAAGATGTGGTGGGTGTGCCGCTGGGGTGGGTGTAGGGGCAAGAGACGGTTTGCCAGCAAGGAGGCCCCGGGATGGATGTCGCTCCATCCCGGGGTAGCGAAGCAAGAGGTTATTCCGCCGACTGCTCGGGAGCGGAAGCTTCAAACTTCAGTCTGGGCAGCCCCTTCACAATCTTCAACGTCTCAAGGCTGACAGTCACGATGCTCAGCAGAAGGTCCAGAATGTATCTGGGCTTGCCATGCTCCTCGGCCCAGTCGTTGGGATCGTTAACTATGCCGCTAGCCTTGTCGGTCTTGACCTGGTAGCGCTCCATAATCCACTCGATGGCGGAGCGGCCGTTGATCACATAGTCGTAGGCCTCCAAGGGGATATTGGAGAGCTTGATGTGGGTGTTGTACTGGATGACCGACTTGTCGGCCTTGCTTGGGAAGCGCATCTTGTCCACATGGAAGTCGCCCGTGTCGGCTCCCTCCACCTTGACGGCGGGGCAGGCGGACTGCTCCTCGTAGTTCAGGTGCAGACTGGCAAGGTCTCTGCCGGCCTTGCTGAAGGCCCAGAAGTCATTGACGCTGTCCACAATCGGCAGACGAGGAAGCATTTTCTTGAGATCCGCCGCAAAGGTGGTGCGGTAGTCGGGGGAATGCAGCAGGCCGTAGACGTAGTAGAAGATGTCCTCCTTGGTTATTTTTGGTGCATCATAGGTTTCACGGCAATGTTTCAGGATGAAATCGGTGATGCCGTCTTTACGGCTATAGTTTTCAGTAACATTTTTGGGTCCTTGCATTTACCGTATGGGATCGATTTAAGTTAAGCGTTTCAAACAACAAT
>JAUNSE010000009.1 GCA_030539415.1 Desulfovibrionaceae bacterium | reverse complement strand
CAAAAAAAGCATCCCCAAAAAAAGGAAGTCAGCGGACACCAGGCGTCCTTCCAGGCCCTGACGGAAACAGAGAGCCGACCGTTCGCCCTGCCACAGACGAGAAGTCAGAGAGCCAGGCATTCTCGAGCACAGCCGTTCCATACTATAATCAAAATAAAGTAAATAATATCATATTATTATATATGATATAAACATTTTGTCTGTCAGCAATACTAAAAATAACTGATAAAACAACAATTTATATTCGTTACAAACATTTCTAACGTACTCTCCGGGTATGTCGAGGGAAAATAGCGGCAAGAGGGTTGTCGCTTCGCTGCAAAATTTTATTCAAAAATTCCCAAATAATATATAAGATTCAAACATTTAGTCTACACATTCGCAAGCAAAATACCTTTGTAAAGACAGATACTTGTACACTTTACAGACATCCCGGCAGGCAGTTGTCTGTCGGTATGTCCAGAAATGACGGCCGGACCGGCCGCGCCTCCAGAAATGCCGGCCGGCCGTCAGAGCCAACTGTCTGCTGGATAACACATTTAATACAGTAATATCAGATTATTACACTCATTATAAACATTTTCCAACATATATCCCTTTGTATTTCAAACTGTTATCGTTGTTACTGACATATGGACCATTATATACCGAACTTAAACGAGTAATTACAATAACTTATTTCAATTACAGACAGCCATTCCAACCTGTGGAGACATGTCGGTAACTATATTGTATCCAATAAAATCAAAATATTATATATGTTATCAACATTCTTCAGACACCAGGCTCTTTCTCTTTTGTTTGAAATTCAAGTACTTCAAGTATTTTCCAACATTTCATATACTGGCAGATCTATTAAAATATATATATTCAAATACTTGAGGAAGTTAGCAACATTTCTTCCCGGCCCTCATGGAGACGGCATCCCTGCTGCAGTGCGTCAAATCTTTCATCAGGAAAATCAAGATACTGAAAACAATTCCAACATCAGACTGTCGGTTGTCCATGATTAGCTCATAACTTCTGCATACTTGCACTATTTACAAACATTTTTGTCCCCGTGTGTTTCAGGGCGGCGGAGAGAGCTCTATCCTGTATAACGTATTGCGAGCACGCGTTTATCTCTGGCCATTCGGGATTTGCCTCCAGGGGATGAAGCACCGGCAGATCATCTGCTCATGCAAATCTGCTCATAGAGTCGATATGAAATATTTTTATGAAATCTTAAACACTTATCTTATTACAGCATCACTTTGAACAAGTTGTAAAAAACATACTATATAACATTATTCAAAATGCTTATGCTTGATAAAGACAGCATGGTAACATTTGCTGCAGTTACGAACATTTCATCAACACAATTCCTGTCCAAAACGTGCTTTGCTGTCGGCAAAATGTTCGCAAATGTTCGTAACCGAAAAAGATACGAACACCTCAAAAACAACTATTGCAGACACTTGCATGATTTTCACACAAACGAACACCCCCTTATCCTCTTCTTCTCTTTTTTCAAATTCATAAAGGAAAGACAGCAAAGACACTCAAAGCAGCGATGCCGCCGCAGGCCGTCATGCTCAGCCGAGCAGGCGCATCGGCAGAAAGGACTGCTGGTTCCAGGGAAACAGGCTGTTCAATTCTTTCTGCCGCCGTCAGACGTGCGGACAGGGCATCAGAACAGACAAACCAGCTGTGTCAGAAGGAGGTTTGCGTGCAGCCTCATCGAAGACCTGTACGGGCATGCCGTCCGGAGCAGAGCATTAGCCTGTCCCCGAGGAGTCTTCTTGAGCCCTGTCGGAACTGTGGGTCCCAGCCTCTTCAAAAAACTAAAAATTCAAGCAATACAAATTGCTTAGAAAGGACATATCTGCTTGATTTTCTGCGTATGATTTGGTATGTGAATCCTTTGGAATTAACCGGCGGGCAGAATTTGAAAAACTTCTGTCTTTTCTTTTCTGCCCTGAATAACCATGGAGGAACACATACAATTTAGCTTTTTCTTCTGCTCAGACCGGGTGTACGGTTTACTTGTCTTCCACTTAGCTTGAAGCACCCGGAACGCTTCTCAGGATTTTTGTCCTGCGAAATTTGGTCTGCCCGGACAGCAATGCAGAAATCGTGCTGTCTGTTTTTTTTGAAAACCCTGTCCTGTTCTTCTTTGGAGAAAAAACAGGACAACAGTGAAGAGAAACAGCGGAAGCTGCATTGCAGTTTTTCTGGCAGACGCTCGTCATATTCGCCATATTCTTCCGTGACTGCCCCATTTCCGCATTGAGGCAGAGTATAGGGTGGAAATATGAAAATCACACTTAATACCGAACACTGTGTCAGTGGTGTTCAGAAAGCCGGCAACATCACCCCTTCGAAGGTGGGCTCTTCCTATCTGAAGACCATGTGGCTTCGGGCCAGCAAGGAGAAGGGCACCGTTTCCTTCATGACGACTGATGCCAGCACCGAATATATTGGAACCTACCCGGCAGAAGTGATTGAGGACGGTCTGGTCGGCGTGCAGTCGCGCGCCATGACGGACCTTATCCGCAATCTGCCTTCGGGCCTTGTTCATATCGAGACAGACGAGTCGGCCAACACGGTCATCGTGTCTCAGGGCAAGCGCCTGTACAAACTGCCCACCAGCTCTTCGACGTGGTTCCAGGAATTTTCCCAGTTTCCCGAAGGCGATGCAGTGACCTGGAACGGAGAGAGCCTGAGCGACATCATCGAGAAGATTCTCTTCTGCATTTCCGATGATGAGGACAGTTCCTTCGGCTGCCTGTGCATCAAGCCGAACGGGCAGGGCGGAATCGACTTCTGCGGTCTCGACGGCAACAAGTTTGCCATGGTCACCATCATCAATGACGAACTGTTGCAGCATCTTCCCGCTGACGGCATCAAGATTCAGAAGAAGTACATTTCCGACATCAAGAAGCTCCTCTCTTCCGAGGACATCAAAATCATGATCGGAGACAAGCGCTTCTACGTTCGTGACAATCAGTTCAGGGACATGTTCAGCGTGCCTCTGACCCAGGTGAGCTTTGTGGACTACTCGATATTCATCAGCCGCGTTAGCGGCGATGACTGCTCCCATCTCACCATCAGCAAGGAAGAATTCCTGCGCGCCCTTTCGCGCAGTCTGATTTTCAATACCAAGGACGAGGTTGGCGTCTATCTGAGCATTGATGATGACAGCGTCACGCTGAACTCCAGAGACAAGACCACCGGTTCGGCCACGGAAACCATTTCCGCCGTTTGCGAGAGTTCTGTCAGTGAAGTTGCCTTTGTCACCAAGTCCCTGATCGACATTCTGCAGCATGTTCCCGGCGACAGTGTGTCCGTGACTCTTTCCTCCAGGGAAGGTCCGTGCTCTTTCAAGGCCGTGGATGACGAAAATTACAACATTATTGTCATGCCCATGCAGATTGTGAACAAAACGTACTACCAAGAGGACGACATTTAATGGAAGAACAGAAACAGGAGCGCAGCAAATACGACGCTTCCTCCATTACCGTTCTTGAGGGTCTCTCTGCCGTTCGCAAGAGACCGGCCATGTATATCGGTTCCGTGGATTCCAGGGGCCTTCACCACCTGGTCTACGAGGTTGTCGACAACTCCATCGACGAAGCCATGGCCGGGTTCTGCAACAAGATTGCCGTCATTCTTCACACGGACAACAGCGTGACCGTCCGTGACAACGGACGCGGCATTCCCGTGGACGAACATCCCAAGGAACACGTGCCTGCCGTGCAGGTGGTCATGACCAAGCTGCATGCCGGCGGCAAGTTCGACAACAACAGCTACAAGGTCTCCGGCGGTCTGCACGGCGTGGGCGTGTCCTGCGTCAATGCCCTGTCCGAATGGCTCGAGGTACGGGTGCACAGAGACGGCAAGACCTACAGGCAGCGCTACAGCCGCGGTGTTCCGGTCGAGGAGCTGCAGATGATCGGCGAGTGCCGCGGCCGTCACGGCACGACCGTGCACTTCAAGCCCGACGAGGAGATTTTCGAGACCACCGAGTATTCCTACGATATCCTCAAGCGCCGTTTTGAAGAGCTGGCCTATCTCAACAAGGGACTGGTCATCGAATGTCAGGACGAGCGCACGGGCGAGAAGCACGTCTTCCACGCCGAGGGAGGTCTCAAGCAGTTTGTCGAGGATCTGGCCCAGGGCGAGGAAAGCCTGCATCAGGTTGTTTTCCTTGAAAGCGTCGTCAACAACATAACCATTGACTGCGCCCTGCAGTACACGACGAGCTACAAGGAGACCGTCTACTCCTACGCCAACAATATCCGCACCGGCGAGGGCGGCACGCATCTGGTCGGCTTCCGCACCGGTCTGACCCGCGCCATCAACAGGTACATCAGCACCCAGCCTGATCTGCTGAAAAAGCTCAAGGTGCAGCTTTCCGGCGAGGACACCCGTGAAGGTCTGGTCGCCATCATCTCGGTCAAGCTGCCCAATCCGCAGTTCGAGGGGCAGACCAAGACCAAGCTCGGCAATTCCGAGATAGCGGGTCTTGTCTCCGGTGCCGTCTATGACGGACTGACGCGGTTCTTCGAGGAAAATCCCAAGGATATCCGCTCCATCATCGGAAAGGCCGTGGATGCCGCCAGAGCCAGAGAGGCCGCCCGCAGGGCCAAGGAAATTGTGCGCCGCAAGGGCGCTCTCACCGACAATGCCCTGCCCGGCAAGCTGGCCGACTGCCAGAGCAAGAATCCCGAAGATTCCGAACTCTTCCTAGTCGAGGGCGATTCGGCAGGCGGTTCCGCCAAGCAGGGCCGCGATCCCAAGCATCAGGCCATCCTGCCCCTGCGCGGCAAGATCCTCAACACCGAGCGCTGCCGTCTGGACAAGATGCTCGCGAACAACGAGGTCAAATCTCTTATCACGGCCATGGGCATAGGCATCGGAGCCGAAGACACCGATCTTTCCAAGCTGCGCTACGACAAGATCATCATCATGACCGATGCTGATGTGGACGGCGCTCACATCCGCACGCTCCTGCTGACCTTCTTTTACCGTCAGTATCCGGAAATGGTGGAGAAGGGCCATGTCTACATCGCCCAGCCTCCGCTGTACCGGATTCACAACTCTCGCTTCGAGAAGTTCATCAAGGATGACGCCGAACTCAACGCCTTCCTGCTGAACAGGGTGAGCGAGAATGTGGTTATCGGTACAGACAATGACAAGTCTCTCAAGGGCACCGAACTCACGGATCTGCTCGGTGAAATCGAGCAGATGAAGACGGCCGTCGACAGTGCCGAATTGACCGGTCTGCCCCGCCCCCTCTATCTGGCTCTGGTGACCTGCCCCGAGAAGATCGAGGATGACGCTCCGCTGGCCGATGCCGAAAGCCCCGTCTGCCTCTGGCTCAAGGAGCACGGCTACACCTGCCGCCTCAGCAATGTGACCGAGGAAGACGGGACCGAGCGCGTCTTCGTCACCTTCCAGAACGAGCAAAGCCATCAGACCAGGCGCCCGCTTGAGTTCTTCACGTCCAGAACGTACCGCCAGGGCTGGGCCTTCTTCGAAGGGCTGCGCCAGAACTACGGAGGCTCCTCCTTCACGCTCAAGAAGGACGGCGGCGACATTCCGGTGGGCGACAGCTTCTCCCTGCTCGAAACCGTGCTTGACGAGGCTCGCAAGGGCTACAACATCCAGCGCTACAAGGGTCTCGGCGAAATGAACCCCGAGCAGCTGTGGGTCACCACCATGAATCCCGAAAACAGAATCCTGCTTCAGGTTCAGGTCGAGGATGCCGAAGAGGCCAACGACGCATTTCAGGAACTCATGGGCGACCGTGTCGAGCCCAGGCGCGAGTTCATCGAGCGCAACGCCCTCAAGGTCCAGGACCTTGACATCTAGGGCGGCGGATACAAGCACGGATTAACGAAAGAATTCGTTGGCAATTCGAGGTAATTGTGAGCAGCATTCTCAATGAAAATCAGGTCGATATCGAGAAGGAGCTACGCCGCTCCTATCTGGAGTACTCCCTCTCGGTCATTATCGGCCGCGCCATTCCCGATGCCCGTGATGGGCTCAAGCCCGTGCACAGGCGCATTCTTTTCGCCATGTCGGAGCTCGGGAACACATATAACAGGGCCCACAAGAAATCCGCCCGCGTCGTCGGCGATGTCATAGGCAAATACCATCCCCACGGTGACACGGCTGTCTATGATGCCCTGGTGCGTCTGGCCCAGGACTTCAACATGCGCGAACCGCTTGTTGACGGTCAGGGCAACTTCGGCTCCATCGACGGCGACTCCGCCGCCGCCATGCGTTACACCGAAGTGCGCATGGCCAAGCTCGCCGGTGAATTCCTCGGCGACCTTGAAAAGAACACTGTCAATTTCAGACCCAACTATGACGGCTCGCTCGACGAGCCGTCCATTCTGCCGGCCAAGGTGCCGAATCTGCTCCTCAACGGATCTTCGGGCATCGCGGTGGGCATGGCGACCAACATCCCCACCCACAACCTCGGCGAATTGTGCGACGCCGTCACCATGCTCATCGACAATCCCGACGCCACAGTCGAGGATCTCATGGATGTGGTGAAGGGTCCCGACTTCCCCACCAAGGGTCTGGTCTTCGCGGGCCGCGGTCTGTACGATGCCTACCGCACCGGCCGCGGTACGGTGAAAATACGCGGCCGTGTGGAGGTTGAGGACCGCAGCAAGAACAGCAAGGCCCTAGTGATCCGCGAAATTCCCTACGGCGTGAACAAGTCCGTGCTGGTGAAGAAGATTTCCCAGCTGGTCAACGAGCGCAAGATCGAGGGCGTGGTGGACCTGCGTGACGAATCCGACCGCCGCGGCATACGCATCGTGGTGGACCTGCGCCGAGGCGTGATTCCGGACATCGTCATCAAGTATCTGTACAAATACACTTCTCTGGAGACCAGCTTCGGCATCAACATGCTGGCCGTGGTCGACAACAGGCCTGTCCTGCTCAATCTCAAGACGGCCCTGACCACGTTCCTGGATTTCAGGCGCGAAGTTGTCATCCGCCGCACGCGCTATGACCTCGACAAGTCCGAGGCCAGGGCCCATATTCTTGAGGGACTGCGCACGGCCATTGACAATATCGACGAAGTGGTGGCCCTCATCCGCGCCTCGAAGAGTCCCGAGGAAGCCAGGCAGGGCCTGATGGACCGCTTCAGTCTTGACGATCTCCAGGCCAAGGCCATCCTCGACATGCGCCTGCAGCGCCTCACCGGGCTGCAGCGCGAGGAGATCGAGAGCGAGTACCAGGAACTGCTGAAGAATATCGCGTGGTTCAAGTCCATTCTGGCTGATCCCGAAATTCTTCGCGGCGTCATCCGTGACGAGATACAGGAAATCCGCGCGGCCTATGCCACTCCCAGACTGAGCGAAATCGTTCCTGATGAGGCCAACGGCATTGATGTCGAGGACCTGATCAGCGATGACGAGATGGTGATCACGCTCTCGAGGCGCGGCTACATCAAGCGCACAAGCCTCGAGAACTACCATCAGCAGCATCGCGGAGGAAAGGGCATTTCGGCCCTGTACACTTCGGATGACGATTATGTGCAGGAATTCCTGACAACCACCAATCACCAGCACCTGTGCCTTTTCACCAACAAGGGGCGCATGTACCATCTCAAGGTGTATCAGGTGCCCGAGGGCAACCGGACGGCCAAGGGCGTGCACATCAACAATCTGCTGCCTCTGGGCGAAGGGGAGTGGGTGACCAACGCCCTTGCCCTGCGCCAGTTCTCCGAAGACAAGTACTTCTTCTTCGTGACCAGTTCCGGCATGGTGAAGCGCTCCCAGGCTTCCCTGTATTCCCGCAGCACCAGAAACGGCATCATTGCGCTCTCCCTCAAGGAAAATGACTCGCTGGTGCTGGTGCGCGATCTGCACGAGAACGACCATGCCGTGCTTGTGACCAAGCTTGGCTATGCCATCCGCTTCGCCTGCAGCGAAGCCAGGCCCATCGGCAGGAACGCGGTCGGTGTCAAGGGCATTTCGCTGAAGGAGAAGGACAGGGTTGTGGCCGCCGTCATACTCAAGGGCAGCGACATGACAAGCACCATCATGTCCGTGTCCGAGCAGGGCTACGGAAAGAGGTCCAGCGCGGATCTCTACCGCCTGCAGTCCCGCGGCGGCTCCGGCATCATCAACTTCAAAGTCACCAACAAGACCGGCAATGTCGTTTCGGCCATGCCGGTCAAGGATACGGACGGTCTGGTGGTGCTCACCTCCACCAACAAGATCATCCGCATTGCCGTGGGTGACATCAACACGCAGGGCAGGGCGACCATGGGGGTCAAGATAGTCAATCTCGACGCCGGCGCCCGCGCCGTGGCCTGCGACCGCATCGACGATGGAGCGATTCTCCCCCAGAGCGAGGACGAGGAATAGCGTCCCGCCCAATCCGCTCCGTTCCCACACACCTTCCCGAACCGGCTCCCGAAAGGGAGCCAGTTCCACTCTTCAGCGCGCGCGTCTTCCCCCGGCGGCGCGACGCCGAAAGGAGCATGTCACTCCCATGATTCATGACGAATGTGGTCTCTTCGCGGTCTACGGCCATGAGGACGCGTCCCGCCTGACGTATTTTGGCCTGTATGCCCAGCAGCACAGGGGACAGGAGAGTGCCGGCATCATCAGCGTTGATGATGAAGGGCATTACTATCAGTACAAAGGTATGGGGCTTGTGCCTGATATCTTTGAGGAAGAGCATCTGCGCAAGCTCCCTGGACCCATCGCTGTGGGCCATGTGCGCTACTCCACCACCGGACGTCCATCCATTGCCAATGCCCAGCCCCTGCTTGTGCATTACAAGGGCAAGAGCATCGCCATTGCCCACAACGGCAACCTGGTCAATACCGTGGAGCTCAGACGCGAGCTTGAAGAGGACGGTGCCATCTTCCATGCCACCTCCGACACCGAAGTCATCATGCATGTCTTCGTGCGTGAACTTAACAGGCACGATGTGGTGGATGCCATTCGGCATACCTGCGAGCGTCTGCGCGGAGCCTACTGCCTCATTTTCATGGTTGACGACACCATGGTGGCCGTGCGCGATCCCTACGGCTTTCATCCCCTGTCCCTTGGGCGGCTTGACGGCGCGCCTGTTCTCGCCTCTGAAACCTGCGCCTTCGACCTTATGGATGCGGAGTACGAGCAGAGCATCAAGCCGGGCGAAATGTATGTCATTTCTCCGGCAGGCGAAATCAGCGTGCCGCTCACCGACAACATGCCCGAGCGCCCGAGACAGTGCATCTTCGAGCTTGTCTACTTTGCCAGACCCGACTCCTACATCTTCGGAGAGCAGGTCTATTCCTGCCGCAAGCAGATGGGATGGCAGCTGGCGCACGAATCCACACCGGATGTGGACTTCATCATGCCCTTCCCGGATTCCGGCGTGTATCCCGCTGTCGGCTTTTCCCAGTGCGCGGAGCTGCCGTACGAGCACGCCATGATCCGCAACCACTATGTGGGCCGCACCTTCATTCAGCCCAGCCAGAGCATGAGAAGCTTCGGCGTGCGGGTGAAGATAAATCCCGTGCGGGCCATGATCGAGGGGAAGCGCATCTGCATCGTGGATGATTCCATTGTGCGCGGAACGACCATGATCACCCGCGTTAAAAAACTTCGCGAGCTGGGCACCAAGGAAGTGCATATCCGCATCTCCTGTCCTCCCGTACGCTTCCCCTGCTACTACGGTATCGACTTCGCTTCGCCCAAGGAGCTGATTGCGGCCAACCATACTCTTGAGGAAATTACCAAGATTCTGGATGTTGACTCCCTGCACTATCTGAGCAAGGAAGGGCTGCTCCGCTCCGTCATGCATTCCGATCACTACTGTACAGCCTGTTTTGACGGAGACTATCCCGTCAAGCCCGGCTGCCAGTATGGCAAATTCGGATTGGAAAACTAGATATCAAGGATTTTTATCTGTTATGAGCATCAGCCGTATCAATGGTTTTGCGGATCTATTCGACTCCGATGCCGCGCTCTTCGACTTCATGGAGTCCACCTGCAGGACCATTTTCTCCCGCTATGGCTTCAAGGAGGTCCGTGTGCCGATTATGGAGTACACGGAGCTTTTTGCCCGCGGCATAGGCACGGAAACTGATGTGGTGCAGAAGGAAATGTATACTTTCCCCGATGCCCACGGCAAACTGCAGTCCCTTCGTCCCGAAGCCACAGCCGGCGTCATGCGGGCCTATATCAATGCCAGCCTGCACGCCAGAGAATCCGTTTCCAAACTCTTCACCTACGGACCCATGTTCCGCTGCGAGCGCCCCCAGAAAGGCCGCATGAGGCAGTTCCATCAGATTGACTGCGAACTCATCGGCACTCCGGCTCCGGCCGCGGATGCCGAAGTTGTCTCTCTGCTGGTCAATTATATGGATGCCCTCGGGCTGGAGAATCTGAGCCTGCATCTCAACACTCTCGGCTGTCCGAACTGCCGTCCCAAATATCGTCAGGCCCTGATCGACCATCTGACCAGATACGAGAGCAGTCTCTGCGAGGACTGTCAGCGCCGTCTGCACACCAATCCCCTGCGCGTTCTTGACTGCAAGCGCGACCACGATCAGGAGGCCCTGCAGACAGCCCCTGTTTTCGCGGACTATATCTGCGATGACTGCCGGGCCCACTACGAGACCGTGACCGGTCTGCTGACCGACAGCGGCATTTCGTATGTGCAGGACCACTGCCTGGTGCGCGGTCTGGACTACTACTGCCGCACGACCTTCGAGCTTCGCAGCGATGCCATCGGCGCTCAGACCGCTGTTGCCGGCGGCGGCCGCTACGACGGCCTTATCCGCAATCTGGGCGGACCGGACGTGCCCGGCATCGGTTTCGCCTGCGGCATGGAGCGGCTGGCCCTGCTCATGGGCGAGCGCGAGGCGGCCAGAAAGGACTTTTATGTGGTCTGCCTGGATGATGCCTGCGTTGCCCAGGGCTTCAGAATCACCCGCGACCTCCGGCTTGCCGGTCTCAAGGGTGAAATGGGATATACGGCCGCTGGCATGAAATCCTCCATGCGTCAGGCCGGCAAGTCCGGCGCGCGCTATACACTTATTCTCGGCAGTGACGAGATGGCCCGCCAGGTTGCGGCCGTCAAGGACATGGATCAGGGCAGCCAGCAGGATATCGAGCTGGACCAGCTTGTCACCGTCCTCTCTCACAAGGATTAAATTGTCATGAGCGAACAGATTCAGGATCTCCAGCAGGAGCATTCCAAATATATTGTTGATCTGGGCGACTGGAAGCGGACTTCCAGCTGCTCGGAGCTGACCGCGGCCGATGTGGGCAGGGAAGTCTGCCTCATGGGCTGGGTGCAGTTCCGCCGCGATCACGGCGGTCTCATCTTTGTGGACCTCCGCGACCGCATGGGACTGACCCAGGTGGTGTTCTCTCCCGATGTCGCCCCCGAAGCGCATGACCGTGCGGCCATTCTGCGCCTTGAATACGTGATTGCCATCAAGGGCCGCGTGCGCCATCGTCCGGAGGGCATGACCAATCCCAACCTCAAGACCGGCGAAATCGAGGTGGTGGTTTACGACTGGAAGCTGCTCAACACGTCCAAGACGCCTCCTTTCGCCATCGAGGACCGCTGCGACGCCGGCGAGAACCTGCGTCTCCAGTGGCGTTATCTGGACCTGCGCCGCCCCTGCATGCAGAAGAATTTTGTGCTGCGCCACAAGGTCATGCAGGCTGTGCGCAGCTTCCTGGACGGAGAGGGCTTCTACGAAGTGGAAACCCCTGTGCTCACCAAGTCCACTCCCGAAGGCGCGCGCGACTTTCTTGTTCCCAGCCGTCTCAATCAGGGCTCCTTCTACGCCCTGCCTCAGTCTCCGCAGCTTTTCAAGCAGCTCCTCATGGTTTCCGGCTTTGAAAAGTACTTCCAGATTGTCCGCTGCTTCAGGGACGAGGACCTTCGCGCCGACCGTCAGCCCGAGTTCACCCAGATTGACCTCGAAATGAGCTTCGTCAGCGAGCAGGATGTCATGACTGTGGCGGAAAACCTCATGCAGAAACTCTTCCGCGATGTCATGGGCAAGGAAATTCAGGTTCCCTTCCCGCGCATGACCTGGGACGAGGCCATGAGGGACTACGGCGTGGACAAGCCCGACACCCGCTTCGGCATGAAGCTGGTCGAACTTACCGATGCCGTGCGCGGCTCCGGATTCAAGCTGTTTGCCTCCGCGCCCATGGTCAAGGCCATCAAGGTCGAGGGCGGAGAATCCCTGACCCGCAAGGAAATAGACGCGCTGACCGAGTTCGTGCGCATCTACGGCGCTCAGGGGCTTGCCTGGATCAAAATCAAGTCCGAGACCGAATGGCAGTCCCCCATTGCCAAGTTCCTCTCCGAGGAGGAGCGCCGGGTCATCAGGGAACGCCTTGATGCAAAGGTTGGCGACATTCTGTTCTTCCAGGCCGGCGAGCCGGAGATGGTCAATGCCGCTCTGGGCAACCTGCGCGTGCACCTTGCCGAAAAACTGAATCTCATCCCCAAGGACAGCTTCAACTTCCTCTGGGTGATCGAGTTCCCGCTCTTTGAATACGACAAGGAAGAGCACCGCTATGTGGCCTGCCATCATCCGTTCACCTCGCCCCTGCCGGGGCATCTGGAACTGATGACCAGCGACCCGGCCCATGCCAAGGCCAGAGCCTATGACATGGTCCTCAACGGCAACGAGGTGGGCGGCGGCTCCATCCGCATTCACTCCGCCCATACCCAGATGAAGATGTTCGAAGCCCTGGGCTTTTCCGACGAGCGGGCTGAGGAACAGTTCGGCTTCCTCTTCCACGCTCTGGAATTCGGCGCTCCGCCGCATGGCGGCCTTGCCTTCGGCCTTGACCGTCTGATCATGCTCCTGGCCGGCTGCCAGAGCATTCGCGACGTCATCGCCTTCCCCAAGACGCAGAAGGCCACCTGCCTCATGACACAGGCTCCGTCCACGGTCTCGGGCGCCCAGCTGAGAGAGCTCGGCCTGAAGCTTCGCGAGGCACCGGAAAAGCGTGCCGAGGCTCAGCCCAAGGCTGAATAGGCTCCAGTACAGACATAACTGACGTGCATAGCCGGAAGGGCCGACAGCCTTTCCGGCTTTGCACCGTCTCTGGCCTCCGGACTCTGCCGGAGAGGAGGAATTCAGCATGGGGAGCAAAAGAGAGATTGTACTCTATCCCGACAGGAGTCTTGCCGAGAGCAGCGCGCCGGTAACAGAAATCACCGATGAAATCCGCACCCTTGTGGATGACATGTTCGTCACCATGTACGAGGCGCCCGGCGTCGGACTGGCCGCTCCTCAGGTGGGCGTTCATCTTCAGATAGTGGTCTATGATCCGTCTCCCAAGGATGAGGTGAAGGACCCGCGCGTGCTCATCAATCCAGAGGTCACTCTGACAGGGGAGACCATTGTCAGCAAGGGCGAGGGATGCCTGTCCGTGCCCCTGGAATACAGGGCCGATGTGCCTAGATCCGAAACCATCCATCTCAAGGCCATGGGGCTTGACGGCAAGATTTTCGAGCGTGACATAGACGGCTTTGAAGCCATTATTGTCCAGCATGAGACCGACCATCTCAAGGGTGTGCTTTTCATAGACAAGATTGGCCATCTGCGCCGCGCCCTTTACGACACGAAGGTGAAGAAGTGGCTCAAGAAAAAGCAGCAACAGTAGTTTTCATGGGGACGCCGGAGTTCGCCGCGCGCATTCTGGAGGGGCTCCTGGCCTCGTCCGATGTGCGGGTGCTCTGTGTCTACACTCAGCCCGACAGGCCGGCAGGAAGGGGAAACAAGCTTCTTGCGCCTCCGGTCAAGGCCCTTGCCCTGGAGCGGGGGCTTCCTGTCCGCCAGCCAGAGACGTTCAGGTCCGGGGAGGCTCAGGCCGAGCTTGCCTCGCTTGCCCCCGATTTTCTGGTGGTGGCTGCCTACGGCATGATTCTGCCGCAGACAGTGCTCGACATTCCGCGCTGCGCGTCCATCAACGTCCACACATCGCTTCTGCCCGCCTATCGTGGAAGCGCTCCCGTGCAGCGGGCCATCATGGACGGTGTGCCCGTGACGGGTGTCAGCGTCATGCGCATGGAGGCGGGACTGGACACCGGCCCTGTTTACAGCCGGATCGAAATGTCCACAGCCGGTGAAACTGCCGGCTCTCTGCTGAACAGGATGGCAGCTGCGGCCGTGCCGCAGCTGCTGGACGTGCTGAACCGGGTGCGGGAGGGGGCTCTCGAGCCTGTCCCGCAGACAGGCGAGTCCTGCTATGCCGCAAAGATAGCGAAGGCGGAGGGACACCTGGATGTCTATCGTCCTGTGGAGCGGGTCGACTGCCATCTGCGCGGCGTCACACCGGATCCCGGCGCTCATGTGACGCTGGAGCTCCAGAGCGGTGATGTTTCCGTGCTGCTCGAGGAAGTGCGCGTTGTAAAGGACAGGACCGGGGAACCCGGGAGCGTGCTGGCCCGGAAGGGACTTTTGCTGCTCGCCTGTGAAGGCGGCTGCCTGTCCGTTCTGCGCCTGAAGCCTCAGGGAAAGAAATCCATGGACGCGGCCGCCTTTCTGAACGGTCTGCGTCTGAACGGTCCCGAGCTTGTTCAGGTCGGCCGCGTGCGTCCGCTTGACGCGAACGGGGACTAGAATGTCGCGCTCGGCACATATCAGGGCACTGCGCCCTTCCGCGCGCAAGGTGGCTCTGCTGACTCTTGTGGATACAGCCAGAGGAGCTCCTCTGCAGCTGGCTCTTTCCCGGGCGCTGGACAGTGTCGCACTCTCTCCGGAGGCCAGACGTCAGGCTACAGACCTGGCCTACTGGTGTCTGCGCGCGAAAACACGCTGCGAATTTATTCTTTCCCGCGTGTTTCCAAGATTCGGGAATTTTTCTGCCGATATACAGAATCTGCTGCTTGCTGCCGCCGCTGCACTGCTCTTTCAGGAGGGGGCGCCGGCCTATGCCGTGGTCAATGAAACCGTGGAGGACATACGCAGACTGGCGGGCAAGGGCATTGCCGGCGCGGCCAATGGAGGCCTGCGCTCGCTTCTCCGTCTCGGAGAGGCTCCGCGGCAGCTGGAGTTTTACTCGCTGCCCGGCGATGCCGATGATTTCGCCGGCTTTTGCCGCTTCACCTCCTTCCCGGAGTCTCTCGGACGGACACTGCTGCGTGAATGCGGGGAGGAGGCTGCCCGCACGACCATGAGCAGGAGTTTTGCCAGACCGGTGTCTGCCGTGCGCCTCAATGCCTGTCATGACGGCTTCGCATCCCTGCGAGCCGAACTGCTTGAAAAAGGCGCCGAAGCTCTGCCCGGTGCGGCTGGAAAGGCCGGCCTTGTTTTTCCGCACGGTGTGCCGGCCGATGTCGCGCTGAACGAGCTGGCAGGGGAGGGGAGACTGAGCTTGCAGTCAGCCGGCTCCCAGCTGGCCCTTGCTGCTGTGGATTTTGACCGGAATGCCCCTGTCTGGGATGCCTGCTGCGGTTTTGGCGGCAAGACGACGGCTCTGCTTGAAGCCGGATGCACAGTCAGTCTGGCCTCGGATACATCTCCGGCCAGGCTTTCGGCTCTTCCACGTGAGTGCGCCAGACTGGGACTTGCCGCCCCCGCGGTCATGGTGTGCGATGCCTCGCGCCCGCCGCTCGCCAGATGGAAGGGATGCATGCTTCTGGACGTGCCCTGCAGCGGTCTGGGCGTACTCTCCAGGCGTCCCGACATCAAGCTGCGGGAGCGAAAGGTGGAAGAATACGTCCGGACGCAGAAAGCGATACTTGAACGAGCTCTGCTGATGGTTCCTGGCGGCAGTGACATCATCTACATGACCTGCACCGTGACAAAAAGCGAGAACGGCAGCCTTGTGCGCTCTCTCTGCCATTCTTTTGACGCTTCTCTGGAGCAGGAATGGGCAACCCCAGGTGATCTTCCGTTTGAATCAATGTATGCCGCCCGTATCCGCGTTATGCAGTAAGCATCAGTACTGATTTTCGTCGTCTGTACCGATGGAATTGAACGGACAGTTTGGAAAAATGTTCTGTCGACCCTCATGCCGGAGGAGAAAGACTATGATCTTTTTCCTCCGGCTTGCATCATTGGTTGGCTCAGGTTCCTTCTGTATGCCGTGGTGCAGACTGCCTCTACATGTTTTCCTGAGCATCCGGGGCTGAAGAAGGCTCTGACGCGGCAGGAGAAGGATTGACGGCAGTGTCCATGCCGAAGGTGCCAAGCAGTCTGCGAAGCTCATCCTCGCTCTTGTAGATGAAGGTCAGCCTGCCTGAGTCGGATGTGCCGCTCAGCTTGGCCTTGAAACTCAGGCTGCGGGCGAACTCATCCTCTATTCTGCGAAAAGCCGACGATTTCAGATGGCGGACCTTGGTCCTGTCCGCCGCGCTTTCGGCATTTGTCCAGGGCAGCGTGCCGTCTTTTTTCCAGGCGGCCAGAATATCCTCGCAGCTTCGCACAGAGAGTCTGTGCTCCAGGATATAGGAAAGGAAGTGGTCTGTCTGTTCCGGACTGTCGTTGAAACCCAGCAGGCAGCGGGCGTGTCCGGCGGTGATTTCACCAGCCTGCAGACTGGCGAGGGCCTTTGCGGGCAGCTGCAGCAGACGGAGAGAGTTGGCAATCTGGGAGCGGCTCTTGCCTATGCGCGAGGCAAGCTCCTCCTGCGTCAGGGACAGGCGGTCCTTGAGCTCCTGCAGTGCCATGGCCTCTTCGGCCGGATTCAGATCTTCACGCTGCAGATTTTCCATGAGGGCGATGAGCATGACATCGTTGTCCGTCAGCTCTCTCATGTAGACAGGCACTTCC
>JAUNSE010000376.1 GCA_030539415.1 Desulfovibrionaceae bacterium | reverse complement strand
TCAGGAGCGGCCCTGCGCGGGCTTTCGGTCGCAATGTGCCGGCTCGATGCGGGCAGGAGCGGCCCTGACCCGGCGTCGGAGCCGGCCCGCCGGCCTTTTGCCGGGCATGAAAAAAGGGAGGAACCCGCGGATCCCTCCCTGTCAGAAGCATGGAATTGTCAGGCCGTCTGCCCGGTCATCAGTAGACCATGAAGTACCAGACCAGGGGCGCCAGAATCAGGCGGTACACGGCGAAGGGAACCAGCGAGACGCGGCCGACCAGGGCGATGAACCACTTGATGGCGATGAGGGCCGAAATGAAGGAGCCGATGAAGCCCACGGCCAGGAAGGGAATGTCCGCGGCCGTGAAGAGGCCGATGGACTTGAGCATGTCGTAGCCTGTGGCGGCGACCATGATCGGCACCGCGGCCACAAAGGAGTACTCGGCGGCGAGCGTCCTGGTGGCCCCGAGAATCATGCCGCCCATGATGGTGGAGGCGGAGCGCGAGAAGCCGGGCCAGAGGGCCAGGCACTGGAAGCAGCCGATGCCGAAGGCGAGCTTCGGAGTCATGTCGTCCAGGGTGAAGCTCACCGCGTTGTAGGTGCGGCGCTCCACCACAATCATCATGACAGCTCCGACAATCAGGGCAATGGCCACCGTGGCCGGGGTGAAGAGATGGGCCTTGATGAAGTCGTGGCAGAGCAGGCCCATGACGCAGGCCGGCAGGCAGGTCAGGAAGAGAAGCCAGATGCCGTGCAGGCCGGAGAAGCGCTGCTCCGCCTTCGGGCGCAGAAGGCCCCAGAAGCGCGGCCAGTAGAGGACCACGACGGCCAGAATGGCTCCGAGCTGGATGAAGACCGAGAAGACCGAGGCCTTCTCGCCCACATAGTCGAGCAGATCGCCCACAATGATGAGATGGCCGGTGGAGGAGACGGGGAGGAACTCGGTGAGGCCCTCCACAATGCTCAGGATAACGGCAGACCAGAGACTGTCCACTTGTGCGTACCGCCTTGTTGGTGATGTTGGGGGTTGGAACGGCCCTTCGCGGAGCTGATCAGGCTTTCCGCAAGGGCTGCGGGACGCGGGCCGGAGCGCCGTGCGGTCCTTCGGCCTGCTCCCGCGCCGGGGCACGGCCCCGGGGAGCGGCGCGCCCGCACCGGATGCGGCCGGATAAGGTCGAACGCGCGGAGAGGTCCGCGCACGGGGGGCATGCCTGCGGCACGATCGGGCAAAGTGCCGGCCGCGTCAAGCACAAATCGGCGTGAAAGGTCGTGAAAGAAAGAGCAAGGTGCTTGTCCCGGGAAAGGGAACATGGTACACGAACGGCAAATGACCTTTGTCCAACCAGTCCGCCGGCGCAAACGGACCCCGGCCGGGAGCCATCCCGCCGCGCGCAGGACGGACGCAAACCAGTCAGGAGCCTTACTCATTATGGTGACTACCGCTTCCACCAAGGTCAGGGACGCAGCCCAGTTCGTTCTCGAGAAGAAAACCGAAAACCCGAAGGCCTCGCTGACGGCCCTCATCGACGAGGCCGGCATGCGCTACAACCTCACTCCGCTGGACACCCAGGCGCTGACGCGCATCCTGTCCGACGACAAGAAGTAGAGCGCTGCCGGACAGGCAGAAAATCAGGCATAGTGGCGAGGGGCCGTCCGCAGGGACGGCCCCTTTCCTGTCTTGGCGCGGCTCGGTTTTGGGCGCGGCTCACTCGCCCGCGGAGCCGGAGGAGGCGTGAGAGCCCGCGGAATCGGAGGAATCGGAGGCGTCGGGAGAGCCGGGCCTTGCGGCCTTCTGACCGGCCCTGCGCAGCACCACGGGCGCGGGACGAGGCTTGCCGGGCGTCCCTTCGGCCTGCCCGGTCCTGTCGGCCCCGGGTTCGGGGAAGTTTGCGGCAAGCCTCTCCTGAAGGCTCCTGAGGACCTGGACAAGGTCGCCGGACAAGACCCCGGACTCGTCCGCCTCCTGCTCCGGCTCCGCGGACCCGCCCTGCCCGGCCGAAGGCGCTTCGGCGGCTGCCGCGGCGGGCTGAGCCCGGTCTGTCCGGCTGTCGGCAGACTTTGCAGGCGCTTGCGCGGCTTCCTCTGCGGCCGCCCCGGCGGACACCGTGCCGGGAGCGGCATCGGCGGGCCTGTCAGCAGGCCCGGGAGCATCCGAAGGCGGAGAGGCCTCGGCCGCGTCAGGCCCCTTTCTCCGGTTCCTGAAGCGCGCCATGCGGTCCGGAAATTCGAAGGTGTACTGCAGGAAGACGCGCGTGAACTCCACAATCTCCTCGGCCTCCTCGCGCGTGCCGCGCAGATTATGCACGGCCTCGTTGCCGTCCATGCGTATCTGCTGCGACCAGTCCCACAGGGGCCCGCGCACAATGCCCCGATTCTTAAGCTGCGCCATGCGCTTTGACAGGGGGCCCGAGCCCGCGCCAAGGGCCGCGGCCGCGCCATCGAGCACGGAGCGGCAGCCGGCGATGACGAGCGGCGGAAACATCTTGTGCGCGAGCATGGTCTGCAGGTCGGCGAAGAGCTCGCGCACCCCGGCCGGCACGGCCGGGCAGCTGTACGGGGCGGCTCCTTCCGGCCACATGCGCACAATGTCCGGGCATATGTCGTCATAGAGGCGCTCGCGGTCCTGCACCCGGGCCCTGAGCACGTCCGCCCCGCGGTCCGCAGCCGCGATCTCCAGCAGAACGGGCCCCTGGCAGGCGCGGCAGAGGCCCGCGGCGTACAGGCGGCCGCCAGGACTATCGGTGCCGGCACTGCCGGCAGGGCCATTGAGGCAGCGGCAGGCGGCCTTCTCCCGGCC
>JAUNSE010000375.1 GCA_030539415.1 Desulfovibrionaceae bacterium | reverse complement strand
GGACGGAAGGAAGGGAAGGTACACGACGGGACACGCGCCGCGGGAAGGGCCCGCGGCCGCCCTTCGCGCATGGAGGAGGCCTGCCGCACGGCCGGCCGGCGGGGAGGGCGGACATCTCCCGGCATCTTCAACCCCTTCGGAGTCTTTCTCATGGGCTATCTGATCTCCCACTACGTCTTTCCTGTCATTGTCTGCCTCATCCTCTTCGCCGTCTTTCACGAGTTTATCATCAAGGCCTGGAAAGTGCAGGCCGGCTGCGTGGCGGTATTTATGATTTTGATGGTCATTGTCGGGCTGTTCCTGGTTTTCGCTGCCAGCTGAGTGTCCGCCTGAACCGCAGACCGGCGCCGCAGACTGCGAGCGAACCGCCGCCGGTCCCGCCTGTCCGTCATCCCGGCACCGATGGAGTCGTTCCCATGGGCTATCTGCTCTCCCGCTGCGTCCTTCTTCTCATTGTCTGTCTCATCCTCTTCGCCGTCCTTCGCGAGCCCATCTTCAAGGTCGTGGCCATGGAGGCCGGCTGTATTGCGGTCGTCTTTGCGGCGGCCTTCGTCGCCGCGCTGATAGCGGCCTTCAATTCCTGAGTCATGAGACAATGCGCATCCTTGAAACACCAATAGCCGCAGACCGGCAGAAAGGAAACAACATGAAGACAAGTCCCGTCACCCCCGCCAATCCGGAAAACCGGCCCGAGGCCGATGCAGGCCCGGAGTCTGCTGTCCAGCCCGAAACCGCCGTTCAGGCCGAACCCGTCACACAGCAAGCCGAAAGCCCGGACGGGCCGGCCGTCCAGCCGCAGTCCGTCAGCGGGGCTGCCGAAAACCCGGCCGTCTCAGCAGCGCAGCCCGAAGCCGTGACACAGCCCGAGCCCGTCACCCGGTCGGAAGCCGTCAAGCACCCCGAAGCCGCCCTTCAGGCCGCCAGTCAGGCCAAAGACCCTGCTCCCGGGGCCGGCACGCCGCAGTCCTCGAAAACTCCCGAGGCAGCCGATCCCAAAACCGGCATGGCCCAGTTCTCCAACCGGACCTTCTTTTTCTGGTACCTGCTGGTGCTGGCCGGCATTGTCTGCACGGCCCTCATCATCTTCGGGGACAGGTCGCAGCTGCCCCTGCTCATAGCGGCCTATGCCACGGCCGTCTCCTTCTTCCTGCTGCTCATCTCCAAATCCGCCGCCATACAGGCCCACAACATACATCTTGTCACCGAGGAGAGCCTTGCGGAAGACGGCACGTACCGGGAGCTGTACGACACGGTCCGCGATCTGGCGGCAAAGGCGGGCCTGCCGAAGACGCCCTCCGTCGGCGTGTACGAAAGTCCGGACATGAACGCCTTTGCCACAGGCTTCAGCCGCTCCAGCGCCCTGGTGGCCTTCAGCACGGCCCTGCTGGAGAACATGCCCCTGAACGAGGTGCGCGCCGTGGCGGCGCACGAGACGGCCCATATCGCCAACCGCGACATGCTGGGCACTGTCCTCATACAGAGCGCCGTCAACAGCATCACCCTGCTCATAGTGACCCCGCTCAAGCTCTACCAGTTCTTCATGACCACCACCGGCAACGGCAGGAAGGGCTTCGAGTGGTACCTTACCGAAGCCGTCAAGTTCGTGGCCACGAAGATAGTGATGTTCATCGGCAATCTCTTCGCCCTGGCCTTCTCCAGGCACAGGGAGTACCGCGCCGACAGGGCGGCGGCATACCTCGCCTCGTCCGAGGACATGTGCGCCGCCCTGCGCAGGCTCTCGCAGGATACCGCCGTCTGCCCGCCCAGGCAGACCGAGTACGCCAGCTTCAAGATCTCCCGCGGCGGCTCGAAGATCGCCGAGCTCTTCTCCACCCATCCGGACATCGAGAAGCGCATCGCCGCCCTGGGCGGCAGTGCTGAAGGCCTTGCCGCCGGTGCCGCAGCCGGAACTGCCGCAGGTGCCGTCGCGGGCGCTGCCGCCGCAGCCGCGGCCGGATCCGCCGGGGAGGGCCAGACTGCCGAAGCAGCCGCCGAAGGCGGGTCCGGAGCCGCCTCACTGGTCAGGGCCGCTGTTGAGAGCCCCGAGGCCGCGGAGCTGGTCAAGGCCGCTGCCGACAGTCCGGAGGCAAAGGCCGCGCTCCTGGGCGTCGCCAATGCCCTGAACGGGGCGCCCGAGGCCGGCGAAGCCGCTGCGCCCGGGGAAGCGGAAGAGGACGAGCCGGTGGACGTGGAGGAAGAAGAGGAGGAGGACTGGGACGACGAGGAGTAGCGCCCGTCGAAACTGAAAGACGCATGGGGACGTGCCGCCCTGGTGGCGGACCGTCCCCGGTAAAGAGGCTCCCGCGGGGGCCTCTTCGGCCATCTGGTGCCGAAGTGCGGTCCTGATGGTGCGTCAGGCGGGCAGGGCGAGTCTTACTCCCGGAGCTCGCGCTCCAAGGCGTCAATCCAGGCCAGATTGTCCCGGATGCGCTCTCCCGGGGTGCGCCTGTCCGCGAGATGCCTCTCAAGCCTGCCGCCGAGCAGCACCTCTCCCGGAGAGCCGGCCTCGATTGACAAGAAAACTGGTCAGTTGCAAATAGCCCAGGTGATTGACACCTTTGCAGAGGAATCATTCAGCTTTTATTCGGACGAAGACGGTCCCAAGCCCGAGCCCGCTTCCATTGGCAATCTGGACCTGAGTCTGCGGAGAGTGCATTAGTCCGGCCCGAGCCTGGCGGAATGTTGTGCAGAGCATTCAGGCTGGCGCGAGGCGATACATCCCGCATCAGGCATCCCTTCGAGCTGGAGTTCGGAGGGATGTCTGTTTTCGGCTTCCCGTT
>JAUNSE010000374.1 GCA_030539415.1 Desulfovibrionaceae bacterium | reverse complement strand
AAGCGACCAGGCTGCAGCCTTCCGGCGGGCCAGGGCCGGAGCCTGCCGGCCGACTGGGACGGAGAGAGCAGGGGGGACTGAGCAAAACGTCCTGACCTGACGGAAATCCCGGGCAGACTGCCGCATTGTCAGGAAAAATTTCCTGCATGTTCAGGAAAAAATCCCGCCGGCCGTTTGTGACGCGGGGCCTTGCCTGAAGACCGCATGCGGAGTATGGTCCTGCCTCTTTGCAATGCCTTTCTCTGCTGCAGAATCAGCACAGGAATAGAAGCCATGAAATACGATTTTGACGAGATCATAGACAGGACAGGCACCAATGCCCTGAGCGTGGACGGCTTTCGGCAGTACATCTTCCATGCCGACGAGACAATGCAGTTCGGCCGCGAGGACAGCGACTTTGTGCGCATGTGGGTCGCCGACATGGAGTTCGCGACGCCCCCCTTCGTGCTGGACGCGGTGCGCGCCCGCCTAGAGAGGCGCATCATAGGCTACACCGAGGTGCACGACCCGGCCTACTACCGGACCTTCGCGGACTGGACGGAGAGGCGCTACAGCTGGCGCTGCAAAAAGGAGCACCTTTTCACCGCGCCGGGCGTCGTGCCGGCCATCAACGAGCTCGTGAGCTGGCTTGTGAACAAGGACGAGCAGGTGCTCTTCCTCACCCCCTCCTATCCCTATTTCAAGTACGCGGCCGAGCTCGCCGGCTGCGGCTGGGTCTGCTCCGACCTCATGGAAGAGGACGGCCGCTTTGCCATCGACTTCGCCGACTTTGCGGCAAAGGCCGGGGACAAAAGGACCACTCTCTGCATACTGTGCAATCCCCACAATCCGAGCGGGCGCGTCTGGACCGAGGCCGAGCTGCGCCGTATAGGCACAATCTGCCTTGAAAACGGGCTGACCGTCATCTCGGACGAGATTCACTGCGACCTGCTGAGGCAGGGGCAGCGCCACATCCCCCTGGCGAGCCTCTTTCCGGACACGGACCGCATCATCACCTGCATGGCGCCGAGCAAGACCTTCAACATGGCCGGCTTCATGCTGGCCCACATCGTCA
The DNA here is from genome assembly GCA_030539415.1 of Desulfovibrionaceae bacterium. GTDB lineage: Bacteria > Desulfobacterota > Desulfovibrionia > Desulfovibrionales > Desulfovibrionaceae > Desulfovibrio. The sequence goes on along the minus strand of JAUNSE010000374.1, from coordinate 1,733 downwards.
TTCCCGACGAGCGGGTGCGCAAGATCTGGCAGGAGCGCCACTACGGCTGCGAGAACCCCCTGAGCCTCGCCGCGGCCCAGGCCGCCTACGCCCATGGGGACGAGTGGCTGGACGAGCTGCGCGCCTATCTGGACGGAAACTTCCGCCTTGCGTCCCAATATCTTGCCGAACATCTGCCCGAAGCCCGCTTCCGCATCCCCGAGGCCACCTATCTGGCCTGGGTGGACATCTCGGCGTACTGCCGCCCGGACACGGACCTGTGCCTCTTCTTCGCGAGGCACGGCGTGCTGCTGGAGGCCGGCCCCATGTTCGTGAGCAACGACGCGGGCCATATCCGCCTGAACCTGGCCTGCCCCAGAGCCCTGGTGAAAAAGGGCCTCGAGCGGATCTGTCGGGCCCTCACCGAATAAGCCTGGAAAAAAGGCTTCCGCGGTCCGGAAGGTCCGGATCGCGGAAGAACGAGCGGGCCCGGTCCCTGCGGAGCGGGATGCCGCCCGGCCCGCGGAAAGCTGCCTCGGCGAAAGTCAGGAGAGAGGAGCGCGGCAGGGACCTGCGCAGGGCGGACAGGACGGAAAAACCGGAAGGCTGTCAGTGCCCGGCAGAATGCCCCTTGCCGAAGGCGGCCAGAAAGCTGTCCACGGCAAGCGCGGCCCAGGCATCGAGCTCTCCGGCCGCAAGGCGCCTGCCCGGAAAGAGCAGATACTCGAAATAGTGCTCGGCGCGCACCATGGATTTGAAGAGCGTGGAAGCCTGCGCGATGCCGGCCGGGGAGAGAGCGATCTCGCCGGCTTGGGCGGCCCTTTCGAGTATGTCCTCCACGACGCGCTGGGCGCAGCCGGGGCCAGAGTCGAAGAAGAGGGCGTTCAGGTCGGGAAACTGCCTGGACACCTCGACAATCACCCGCAGCAGGGAGACGGTCTCGCTCTGCAGGAGCAGGTCAAGGTAGAGCCTTGCCGCGCAGATCAGCCGCTCCCTCAGGGTCTCGCCCGTGATCGCCTCAAGGCTCGCCTGCAGGCTGTGATTGGTGCAGGTCCAGACGATGACGGCGCTCAGCATGCCCTCCTTGTTGCGGTAGTGCTGGTAGAGCGTGGACTTGGAGACTCCTGCCTCGCGCTGAATCATGTCCGTGGTGGCGGCGAAGTAGCCGTGCTCGAAGAAGACCTTCCGGGCCGCCTGCAACACGACATAGGCCTTTTCCGAGGCTTCCCAGACAAACTGTCCGTTTCTGTTGCGCAGTTCCTGCATCATTGTTTCCCTGTCCGGGGCGGCTTGCGCGCCCATGGCATGAGCTCCCTGAATTTTTTTTGCCGGTTTCCTTGACGAATGGAATCAACACACATATAAGTGTACCGAACGGTACGGTACAGGTCAAGAGCTCCCCCGCACATCGTCCGGCAGCCCGCCGGCACCCGCCTCCGCGCTCGGGACGAGACGCGTGGGCCGAGCTCCGCAGACCTCCCCCGTCCGGCAATTTTCTGACCACTGTCCGCCCCCGCGGCCGGAAAGGGCCGCTGCCCGGGACAGACATCGGGATCCGCCTATGAACACCATCTCGTCATACATGTCCGCGGACCTGCCGCCGCGCGGGCCTTGCGGCCTGCGGGCCGCATTTTGGTCCGCGAAACGGAGCGCGTCCCCGACGCGCGGGAGGCTCGTCAGATGACAGACAGTCTGCCCGCGCAGGGCGCATCGCCTGCGGCGTCCGCTCCGGCCGCTCCTTCGGCCGCTTCTCC
>JAUNSE010000373.1 GCA_030539415.1 Desulfovibrionaceae bacterium | reverse complement strand
TGGCCCCGGGCCAGAAAGAGCAGCCGGAGCATGGAGAGAACGGATGCCGCGGACGGGAGGGCCGGGAAGGCCGGGCTGCTCAGAATGCCTTCCAGTGCGGCGGCGAAGCGGGCGCTGTCGCAGTCCCGCAGGGGCCCGAACAGGTCCCCGCGCGCATCGACCGGCAGAATGTCCGCGAGCCAGGATCGCACGCCCTCCAGCACAAGGTCGCGCGCCTGCCTGCCGGAGAGCACGGCCGCAAGTTCGCTGTCCTCCCCGCTGTCCGGTTTCCTGTCGTCTCCCCCGCCATCCCGCTCCCCGGCGGGCTGTCCGGCGAGAAGCCCGGCATGGCAGAGAGCGGCCCAGGGATGCTGGCCGCGAAAGGTGCTGGCGTCGGAAAAGGAGCCGCGCGCCATGGACCGGCAGACGCGCAGGCCGATGCTCCCGCCCGAAACCAGTCCGGCAAGGCCGGCCAGACTGCCGGGAGTCCGCTCCAGCACAGTCCTGACTAGGCGGATCCCGTCGGCGCGCTCCCGGGAGGGGCCCGGCACGCTCCACGGGCCGGCAGGGCTGCGGGCGGCATCCGGACGGCCGCAGGGCTCGCCGATGAAGTTCTGCACCTCCCGGGGAGAGAACATCGCCTGGCCGGGGGGACAGCCGAAGCGCCAGACGCCGCAGCCATCCCGCAGAGCTTCCTTCCAGCCGGCCGGACTGCTGCCGGCAAAACCTGCTGCGGCGAGCAGCGCATCGACCTCCGCCTCCGTGAAGCCGAAGCCTGCGGCAAAGCGCGGGTCGGCGGCATCGCAGCAGGCGAAGCTGCCGTCCGGAAAGAGCCTGTGCTCCGGACAGGGCCGGCGGCCGAAGAAGAGGGCGAACTCGGGCGGAGAGGCGGCGGGGCAGGCGGGTCTCAGCGCCGCGCGGAAGAGCCCCCGAAGAAAGCGGGCCGTCCCGTTCTGCCGGACGCTCTCCCTGTCCGCGGACGCGCCGGCAAGCGGCGCGTCAAAGTCGTCCACAAGCAGAATGGCCGGTCTGCCGTGCTCCTGGAGCAGGGCCATGCAGAGGGTGCCCAGAGTCAGGCTCACGGTCTCTTCGCCGGCCTGCCGGCCTGTGATGGCCTTGAGGCGGCGCTTTTCGGCCATGCCGACCCTGGGGCTTGCAAGCAGGGCGGCGTGCTCCGCGCAGAGGGCTGCGGCAAGGTCGCGGAAAGCCTTGTACCACTCCGCGAAGTTTTCCCCGGGCATGCCGTGCAGGGACAGGCAGACAACGGGACGGCTGCGCATCCAGACCCGGCAGAGGGCCCTTTTGCGCAGGACGGCGAGGCCCCGGAAGAGCTCGCGGCCGTGCGGCTCCCCGATGTCGAAAAAGGTCCGCAGCATGTCCAGCATGAGCGTCTTGCCGAAGCCCGCGGGACGGGTGACGACGGTGACATCGCATGGGCCTTCGGCAAGCAGCGCCGCGATGAAGGCGGTTTTGTCGATGTACGGCCGCCCGCCCGCTCTCATGCGGGCAAAGGGCCTGTCGGCAGTGACAGACGGGACAGGCGGGCCGGACAGGACAGACGGGCCTGCGGCCCGGGCCGCTGCGGATGATGGCATGGGCTTCCTCCCTGAAGGGGTCCTGCTGTTCGCCGGGCGGGTCATGGCAGCTCCTGCAGGCTGTCCTGCGGCGGAGTTCCCGCGCCGAAGCCCCGCGGGCGGGCGAGAAGGAATATATTGTTCGGATCACGGGCTAAAATTTCAACGATCAGTGCGGTTTTGTCGACATAGCCGTCCTTCTCCCTGACTTCTCTGAAAAAATCGCCAATTACGGGTCTGATTCTGTCCTGCATGACCGTCCTCGTGAAATTTTTTGTTTTATACGCCTTGCTTATTCCATGTCGAGGTTCATCTGTCAAGACGGTCATGCGGAGCTGGTCTGATCTGGCTCGGTCTGGTCTGGTCTGGCCTGATATGGTCTGGTTTGGTCCGGTGCGGGCCGGCAGGGGCGCAGGCGGGACCGCAGCTCCGGCCCCCGGCCCTGGCTGCGGAAAGATGCCCGGAGGGGGACGGGGCGCCTGGATGCGGTTTCCCGGGCCCGGAGCGGGGGCATGGGCGAGCCCGCGGACGGGGCCAGGGGCGCAGGCCGCTCCTGCGTCCTTTCACAGTCTGCTTCAGGCCGCCAGGTCCAGGGCTCGCGGCTGCAGGGGGGCGCGACACGTCCATCCGTGCCACATCCAGCCGTGCACGGCCTGTCTCGTCGGGGTTTCGTCGAGACTCCGGCTCCCGTCACAGCCCGTCGGGCATGATCTCAAAACGGCTTTCCGCCCGTCATGCGGATGTGCCGAAAAAACCGCACCCCGCAGAGCCTTCTCTCTTTGGGGTGCTGATCCAAAACAGCAATATTCGGAGGACGCGCCCCCGGGCAGGGAGTTAGCCTCTCCCTGCCCAATTGATTAGATTGCTCTCTCCCTTTTGTCCAGTCCCGGCAGCTGTTCGTCGGGAAATTCTTCGGAATACCTGGCAGGACGACGTGCGCGCGGCGGCACAATATCTGCGCCCCCCGGCCGCGGCGGTTGCGGCACCCGCGGGTCACTCCCGGCTCAGGCACTCGGAGATCAGCTCAGCCAGCAGCTCGACGTCGCCGGAAATGGTGCCGGCCATGTAGCGTTCATAGACCGACGCGTTGTCGGGCGGGTTCAGAGCGAGCTTCCAGCCTTTCTCCAGGGCCAGCAGGCGCAGAAATTCGCGCTGCGTTCTCCCGTTGCCCTCCCTGAAGGGGTGGAGATAATTGACGGCATCCAGAATCTCGGCCAGCCTGCGGGACAAAAGCTTTGTC
>JAUNSE010000372.1 GCA_030539415.1 Desulfovibrionaceae bacterium | reverse complement strand
TCTCTCCCTGGAGAGCTGGCTCAGCACCCTGGCCGCGGCGCAGGCGGCGCCGAAGCCGTTGCCGATGTTCAGCACCGAGATGCCCTGGGCGCAGCTGGCCAGCATGCTGGAGAGGGCCGTCTCGCCGCCGCGGGCTGCGCCGTAGCCCACCGGCGTGGGCACCGCGAAGACGGGCTTGGAAACGAGCCCGCCCAGCACCGAGGCCAGGGCCGCGTCAAGGCCCGCCGCGACGATCACCGCATCGGCCTTCTCGATGTCCTCCACCCTGTCCAGCAGGCGCCACAGGCCGGCCACGCCGCAGTCCTCCCAGACGCGGGTCTCTATGCCCAGCCAGTCCAGGGTGCGCGCGGCCTCCCAGGTGACCGCGCCGTCGGCCGTGCCTGCCGAGACCACGGCGCAGGAAACCCCTGCCTTGTGCGGCAGGCGGGCGTTGAAGGCGGTTCTGGAGAGAGTGTGATAATCCCAGGCGGCCTGCAGGCTCTTCGGAAGGCCCGAGAAGATTTCCGCGTCAAGGCGCGTGAAGAGGACCGGCTCGCCGCTTTCGGCAAAGTCCTGAAGCAGGGTCAGGACGGCGGCCCTGGGCTTGCCCTCGCAGAAGACGGCTTCGGGAAGGCCGGTGCGGCGGACGCGGTCGTGGTCAAAAACGATGCCCTTCGGGGCCTGGGCAATGATGCGGGAGGTCTGCATGGTGTCTGTCCTGAGGTTGAAAGGTGGGGGATAGGGGCGGTCCGGCCGGCCCCGGTGACAGTGGTCGGGCCTGCAGGAGAGGGCCCTGCCGGCCGGATCGCCCTGCCGCGCGCTTCCTTGCGGAACACTGAGGTCCTGGTGCTGTCCGGAAGGGAGCGCGGACAATCTGGCGGGGAGCCTGGCCCGTCATCAGTCCCCTGGCCGGCCTGCAGTCTGGCCTGATGCCGGGGCGGGCGTGCTCCCCGCGAATCGGGGAGGGTGGCGTGTCGGAAGTTGCGGAGACTAGGCCATGAGCCCGCGCATCTCCTTCAGAATGCCGACAATGTCCACGTGCTCGGGGCAGCGGGGCACGCACTCCCCGCAGAAGTCGCACGCCTCGGCGCTGACGCCGCGCGGCGGCGGCACGTGGGTGTAGTAGCGCTTCGCGGCATCGAGATTGCCGGTGAGCTTGTAGGAGAACCAGACATGGCCTATGAGGCGGGCGATGTCCACGTCGTTGTGACAGGGCATGCAGTTGGCGCAGGCGGTGCAGGGCGAGACGCCGGGCATCGTGCGCCACAGGTGCGCCGCCTTCCCGATGGTCACGCGATCCTGCCAGTCCAGCATGCCGACATGGGAGCGCTTCGCGTACTCGATGTTCTCCTTCACGTGCGCCACACTGCTCATGCCGCTGATGACCACGCCCGGCTCGGGCAGGGTGTAGAGATAGTCGAAGGCCCACTCCACGGCCGTGCGCTTTCTGCCCGAGGCGTCGAAGAGGGCGCGCACCTCCTTGGGCAGGCGGGTGAGCATGCCGGCCTTGAGCGGCTCCATGACGTTCACGGCCATGCCGCGCTCGTACGCCATCTTCATGCCCAGGAAGCCAGCCTCGTACTCGGTGTCCAGATAGTTTTCCATGAGCTGGCAGAAGTCCCAGCCGGGATTGGCGTCGAGCACCTGCTTGAAGAAGGGCAGGCTGTCGTGGAAGGAGAAGCCGGCATAGCGGATCTTGCCCTGCTCCTTGAGCTTCATGATCTTCTCGATGGCCCTGTACGGCACCATGTTCTCGCGCCAGGTCTTCTCGGTCACGTGGTGGAGCAGGTAGAAGTCGATGACGTCCGTGTTCAGCTGCTTTCTTGAAAGGTCGAACATGCGCTCGAAGTCGGCGTCGCTTTTGAGCGCGCTCAAGGTCAGCTTGGTCGCGAGCCACACCCTGTCGCGCCAGCCGCCGGCAAGGGCCATGCCCACCGCCGTCTCGCTCTGGCCGCCCAGGTAGCCGCGGGCCGTGTCCACATAGTTGATGCCGTTGTCGATGCCATAGCGCAGCATTTCGATGGTGGCCGCCTCGTTGACGGTCTTCCTGTCCTCGAGCATGGGCAGGCGCAGCATGCCGAAGCCCAGGGCCGAGACCATGACGCCGGTCGAGCCCATGCGGCGGTACCGCATGTCCGGGGTGTAGTTCCTGATGGCCGCCTTCTCTGCGGCGGTGAGTTCGTCCGCGCCCTTGGGCGCGGCCAGAGCCGCCGAGCTTCCGCCCGCCATGCCTGCCGCCGCGGTCACCGCGGCCGTCTTCAAAAAATTCCGTCTGTTCATGTGCGCATCCTGCCGGTGATATTTTTGCCGGCGCCGCCCTCTTTTCCGGGGCGGCCGGCCATGTGAAGGTTCCCAAACGAGCCGGCCGGGGAAGGTCAGCGCCCCTCCCGACGGTTCCCATACTGAAAGCGGCTCCTTGCAGGGGTATTGCGCGAGTCTGACAAAATCGGTCGAAGCCTTCCTCCGGATCCGGGGCAGATGGCGTCCCCTCCATCCCCCTGAAACAGTGCTGAAAGATATGCGCGGGCTTCCGACAGGAGACAGGAGCATCGGGCAGTTTTGCCGGAGGATTGTCTGCAGACACGAGCCCCCGGACAGGGCAGACTGCTTCCATCCGCTCCCCTCCTTCCTTTGTCATCCGCCGGCCGCCGGTACCGGCCAGCTCGGGCAGGCCCGTAAGGCGGAGGGAAGGCCCGGGAATTATGCATCCTTCCCGGGAGCCGGGGAGCGGACCTTTTGGGGATGGAATCTGTCCTGCCGCAAAACTGCTCCATCCTGACGAACATAAAGTGATCCGCCGGGGCGATCCAAAAG
>JAUNSE010000371.1 GCA_030539415.1 Desulfovibrionaceae bacterium | reverse complement strand
GAGGACGGTTGCCGCCTTCCTTCGCGCGCTCGCTCTGACAAAAAGAAAGAAGAAGTGTCGGTCGGGCAGTCTTTTTGTTTTTGTCCGAAGAAGATGTTCTTCAGACTGCCTTCATGTCGCTCGAATGCACCTGTAAAAACACAAAAATTGCCATATTATCAAAAGGTTGTACAATGCGTGAAATGGACAGTGCTTCCTTTGTCCGCAGGGTGATTGACAGGTGCAGGGACAGGCAGTTTGCCATGTCCCTGTGCTACACCTATGAACCCTATTACCATCCCGGCTGCCTGAGCAGTCTGGGCAGCCTCGGGGTGGACCTGAACAATGCTGCGGAGTGCCGCGCCTGCGCGGTGATCTGCGCTTCTCTCGCGCGGTCGGGCATGCGTCAGGACGGAACGGCCGGCCTTGGCGAGGCCATATTTCTCTCCATGAAGGACATGAACCCCAAGACCGCCGAAATGCGGCTCATCTCTGTTGTTGACGGCTTCTGCCTGCATGAAGTCTGCTGGGCTCTGACCCCGGTCCTTCACACTGTTGCCAGAAATGCTCCCGGCTGCCTCTGCCACGCCCGGCTGCTTGACGAACTGCGTCACTTCGAGAGAGCGCGCGATAACATCAGAAGGACCTGGGTCCACGATTTCTGTGAGGCCCGCAAGGCCGCGCAAAGCCAGACGGACGGCATGACCGCCAGGGACAGCCTCGGCAGGGACCAGGATTTCGACGGCGGTCCTTCGCCGAGATAGCCGCTCCGGCTGCCGGGGCCGCGCACACCCTGGGGGAGGGTGGTTTGCCGCCCGCCTTCGCTCGTTCTGACAGAAGAGAGAAACTGTTGTTCGGGCAGCCTATTTGTTTTGTCCGAAGAAGATGTTCTTCGGATTGTCTTCACATAGCTCGAAGACACCTGTAAAAACACAAAAAGTTGTAATATTGTGAAGAGGTTGTGTATTAGTGGATATGGACAGTGCTTCCTTTGTTCGCAGGGTTGTTGACAAGTGCAGGGACAGGAGGTTTGCGATGTCCCTGTGTTACGCAGACGAACCCGATTACAATCCCCGCTGCTTGCTCAGCCTGAGCAGGCTCGGGGTGGATCTGGACGATGATGTGGAATTCCGGGCCTGCGCGCTGATCTGCGCTTCTCTGGCGCGGTCGGGCATGCGCAGGGACGGAACCGCCGGCCTTGGCGAGGCCATTTGGCTCTCCGTGAACCACAGGTTCGCCGAAACGCGGCTCTGCACGGTTCTTGACTGCTTCAGCCTGAGAGATGTCTGCAGGGCCCTGGAGCCCGTTCTTTACGCTGTTGCCAGAAAGGCTTCAGGCTGTCTCTGTCACGCCCGGCTGCTTGACGAGCTGCGTGAGTTTGAGAGCGCGCGCGAGGACATCAGAAGGACCTGGGTCGCCGATTTCAACAGGGCCCGCAAGGCCGCGCGCAGGGATATGCGCGGCACGGATACCTGGAACAGCCGTGCCGGGGATCAGGACTTCGACGACGGTCCTTCGCCGAGATAGCCGCTCCGGCTTCCGGCATTTCCGGACAGGGACCTGAGCATGGCCTGGTCCCGTCCGGACCATGCCGTTCTGTGTCGAAATCAAGTTTATTAATGATGTTCAACTGACAGAGAAGGCAGGCCATCCTGTTCACGGAACTAGAAACCCCGATGTCCGTGCAGCATGAAGGTCTGCGAAAGCGTCTGATGCGGTCTTGTCCGCAGGCAGACGACAAAGTGCACAAACAGCAAGCTTCCGGCCGGTGCTGTCAGTGGAGACGGCCCGGCCGGGGCAAACGATGAATGAGGTATTTGTTGAACTCCAGAGAAATTCCGAATCACTTGCTTGGGATGTTTGATCGTTATGCGCACTGGCGTGAACTCGACGGGCTCCGGCACAGCCTCGTCAGTGCTGCCGACCCTGGATTCGATGCCGGCAGATGCTATCTGCCCGAGTGGGCGTATCTGCCGGAGGCGATGTTGAGGGATGTGAACGCCCGCAACTTTCTGTTGAGCGATCCGGCTGTTCTGCCGACTTTTGACGTGCTGGCTTCCTGGCGGGCTGCGAAGGACATCGTGGAGATTGACCCGGATGTCCTGAGGTCGCTTGTCAAGTCCGATGCGGATGCCATCCCTCCGGACTATCTGCTGAGGCTTCCGTCCTGGGCGGTCTATCTGCCGCTGCCGGACAATTTTCTGGCGGATGTGCCGGCGCCCGCTGCGGGAATCATGGTCAGTTATACGGACCCTTCTCCGAAGATGGGGCCGCGCAATCCTGTCGCCCTTCTGGTCACTACCCTTTTTTCAGCGGATACTCGCGTGGGATTCTCCAACCCTCTTCTCCTTGACCCGTATGCGCGGAACCTTGAAGAGTGCGTTCGGGGGGCCTGGAAGTCCTATATGAGCGAAGCAAACTACGAAGCCGTACTGGCCAATCCGTACAGCCAGTTCTGCTTCAAGAAGAGCGAGACGCTCGCCAGAACGGTTGTCTCGATGCTGCTCTATGTCATCTCCGAGCACGAAAAGCGCCTTGAAGCCGGCAGGCCTCCGGCTCTTGCCCATGCCTGCGAGAGAAAGGTTCGCGGCGGCTGGCGCATCGTGCCGCCGAAGCAGCCCAGGCTCTGGAAGCTCGGCTTCGCGGTCGGGGAGCAGATCCGGGCCGGCCAGCGGCGCTCGAGCAGCCCGGGAGCTCGCGCGCGGCCGTGCCCGCATGTCCGCAGGGGCCACTGGCACCTGTACTGGACCGGACGGCGGAAGTTCGGCCCGGATGAGATGCCGATTCCCCAGGTGCCCCGGATCAGGTGGCTGCCGC
>JAUNSE010000370.1 GCA_030539415.1 Desulfovibrionaceae bacterium | reverse complement strand
TCGGCGCCCGCGTCAAGCAGCAGCTGCATCATCTCGAGGTGGTTGTTTTCCGCCGCCAGCATGAGTTCCGTGTCGTACCCGGCCCAGGCGTCGGGACGGGCGCCAGCTCCAAGCAGCAGTTTCGCGATTTCGAGGCGGTTTTTCTCCGCCGCCAGCATGAGGGCGTTCCGGTCCCAGTCCCCGGAGCCGGGATCGGCGCCGTGCTCCAGCAGCACCCTGACAGCATCGGCGCTGTTCCCCATGACGCCGTGCATGAGGGCGGTGCGGCCCTCGCTGTCTTCGGCGTCCGGGTCCGCGTCATGGTCGAGCAGCAGCTCCACGACAGCGACGAAGTTTTTCTCCGCCGCGAGCGCGAGAGCCGGCTTGTCCCCGGACCGGAATTCGGGATCGGCGCCGTGCTCCAGCAGCAGACGGACTGTCTCCTTGTCATTGTATCTGACGGCTTCCATCAGTGCGGTTTCGCCATCCCCGTTCCTCGTGTCCGCGTCCGCCCCGTGCTCCAGCAGCGCGGCCGCGGCCCTGGAGAACCCCTGTTCGACCGCGCAGAACAGCGCGTCGCGGCCGGACCCGTCCCGAAGCGTCACGTCGGCGCCGCCGGCAATAAGTTCCCCGACGATATCGGCAAAGTTGCCCCTGGCCGCGTGCATGAGCGCGGTCATGCCGTTGTCGTCCTGCGTGTTCGGGTCCGCCCCGTGCGCCAGCAGCACGCGGACGCAGTCTGCCCGCTCGCCCCAGGCCGCCAGCATCAGGGGCGTGAACCAGGTCCCGGGCTCGAATTCGACTCCATAGTCAAGAAGCTGGCACGGCGGCTCCTGCGCGTCGTATCCGTCCTGACTGACGTCCCAGACGTCGCCGGCGTCAGGAGTTCCCCGCATGTCCACGGCGGCGCCATGGCGGAGCAGCAGCCTGACGACCTGCGGATAGCCGTTCAGAGCGGCCAGCAGCAGGGCCGTGAAGCCGCTCTCGTCCTGAAAGTTGACATCAATGCCGCTCTCGAGGCAGCGGCCGGCAAGCTCGGCATCGCCCGTCCGGGCGGCGGAAAGCAGTGTCTCGGGGGTATATTCGAAAGAAATCGGTTGCACATCGGCCTCCTGCGCAGTTTTTTTTCTGCACACTGGTCCTGAAAGGGTATGCGGTTTCTGAACAGGCGGGATACGGCCCGGGCTGCCGCGGCCGGTCTTCCGCCTTGCTCCGTCCGAAAAGGCCTGTGGCTCTCCGAACGGCGCTTTCAGTCCCCCGCGGCGCCCGCCGCAGTCGTATCTGGTCTTTTGGAAGGGGACTTTTGCGGGGAAGAGTGTAGCAGACCCGGGCCGGCCGCGCAAACGATCTGCGTGCCCGAAAACTGCCCGGATCGTCAGGAATGCCGCCGTACAGGCGGATCGGGTGGCATTGGCGGAGACGTTCGGACCGGCCCCCATGTTTGGCCCGAGGGGACCGTTTTTCGGCACTTTGCCCGGACTTCTCCCGGGTCGATGTCAGAATGAGCCCGGATTCGGCTTCACGGGCGTGGAGGCGAGGGGCAGCTTCAATTCTGCCTGCAGGGAGGCCGCGCCTGGTGAGGGGGGGCACCGCTTCGGCTGGCTGCGCGCACCGCTCCGGCCGAAGTCGCGAGGGACAGACGCGGAGATCTGCGCCTGAAGTGCGGTCTGGACAGGGTCCCGGCTTCGGAAGAGGATATCCGGGCCCCGGAGGAGCGGTGCCGAAGACCGGAGGGCCGTCGTCGGAGCCCCCGGGCCGTCATCCCGGGCCCGGGAGGCTTGAGACTGTTCTTCTGCCTGGGCCCCGGTCCGCCGGGCCGGCAACACATCGGACCATCGGGCCATGGCCTTGCCCCTTCAGGCAGGGGGCCGGGCTCATGGGCGGACAGCCCCGGGCGGAGCAGCTCATGGCTCCAGCCGCCCGGGGGGACGGACGCCTCAGAAGTCGAAGGCGTCCGGGTCGTACGCCGTGTCCAGGTCGGAGAGGGGCACTGCCCGCATCAGCCTCTGCCTGGATCCGGTGGGCAGGTGCACCACGCGCATCCGGTCCCTGTCGAGCAGGACACGCTCCGCCGCCCGCAGCACGACCGGATTGGTCGCGGTGGCGATGATCTGGATGTTGAGGGTCAGGGAGACCCCTTCCAGGAGCTTCCAGAACTGGGCAAGCCGGCCCTGGGGCACGGCAGTCTCCATCCTGTTCACGAGCAGGATGCCGTCGGTGGCATTGACGAGCCTGAGCAGGCTCCAGGAGAGGCAGGACTGGAAGGTGCCCGGGAGCACCTGGCGGCGCCTGGCCGCCTTCGGCCCCGTCATCACCTCCAGCGCCCGGGCCGCGGACTCTCCGCCGCTTCTGGCCGCGCGCTTCCTGAGAGCCTCCGCAACCCGCCGCCGGGCCAGCTCCATCTCCGGGGCCATGGCGGCCATGGTTTCGGTGCTGCGCGCCCGCTCCATGTCCAGCAGCACCACGGTCGGCTTCAGCGTGCGCGCGGTTTCGCTCTTCCAGGAGGAGTTCATGACGCCGTCCTCGAGCCGCAGCCGGCCCGTGCGCACCTTCCCGTCCTCCTGATAGTACAGCCTGAGCGCCGGACTGACGCCCGGGACGAGCCAGTCTTCCTCCTCCTCCGGCTGCTTCAATGGGTCCGGGGGATGGCAGATGATTCTCCTGGTCAGGGAGAAGAACCTGTCGCTGATCCGCTGCGTGTAGCGGCCCAGCACAAGGCGCGTGTGCACGTCCCCCTGGGGGGCGGCCATTGTCCCCTCCACATCGACAGGTCCCATCGCCGGGCCGATCGGGCCGGCGGCGTTTCGGTCCTCCAGCAGGCC
>JAUNSE010000369.1 GCA_030539415.1 Desulfovibrionaceae bacterium | reverse complement strand
CTGAAAGGCCTTCCCGGAGCCTCTGCGGGGCTGCCGCGGCCTTGTCTCCCGAGCCTGCCGCCAGTGTGGTTCCGTGCCGCTTGAATCTGCCATGCCCCGCACGGAGTCCGACTGCGCATTTCGCCTGGCCTTGGGACGCAAAGCGGGCCCTGCAGGGCTCCACGGCCCGCGTCAGGCCATTTGCGGGCAGGACAGCAGGCCCGGCCGGGCGCATCGGGCTCTTGCCGGCTCTCTGGCCGACAGAAGGATTTTCCGCAGGGCCAGGCCGTGAGGGGCACGGCCGCCCTGAGACGCCCCTGCAGACGTCCATTTGCGGCCTGGAAGGAGAGTGTGGCCGGTCTTCTCTCCCGGAGGGGCTGGTGCCCAGCCGACGGCCGAAAGCGGGCCCTGGGAGCGGCTCTTTGCCGGCAAAGGCCCCGCAGCGGGCCGTTCTGCCGAAAGCATCGGAGAGGCCGCAAGGTCTCGGGCAGCATCGCCCAGGGCCGGAATGCCGCGCTCCTGCAAGCCATCCCTGCCGGAAGACGAGCCGCCCCGAAGGCGGCGGAAGCATCCCCGGAAATACGTCCCAATCCATGCGGCGCCGGCGGCCGGGGAGGGGAGGCGGCCCTGTCGGCAGACTTGTTCAGCCGGGCGGAAGACCTGTTTTCGGGGCAGTCCGACGGCCGACTTTCCACATGTTTTGCTGGCAGGCGGAAGGGCGTTCTCAGCTTGTTCAAGACAGGCCGGGAAAAACTTGCTCAAGAGCTGCGCCTGTCTTGTTCAGGCAGTCCGAAAGCTCCGGCGCGACCCCTCGAACGGAAGCAGAAGCCGGGAGTCGTTCTTTGCGGCCGGCTGAAGCAGTGCTTGCGGCAAGCTTGTTCAGTATCTTGTGCAAACTGGCCGTACTGGCCGGTTTTAACTTGTTCATGTATCTTGTTCAGCACAGTTTTCCCGTCGGGAGCGGCGGAAGGGTCGATCCGCGGTCAGCTTGTTCAGCAGTGGAAGAACTGCTTGTTCAGGTCCTCCGGCAAGACTTGTTTGAACAGCTTGCCCGAGTGTCAGGCAGACCTCGAAAAGGCCGTCTTCGGGTGTCTTGTTCAGCCGATCGGCATTGTGCGCCGAAGCTTGTTCAAGACCCCTCCGCTCCGTCGTTTCGGACCGCTGTTCTTCTGTCCGCTCCGGCGCAGTGAGCAGGGCCGGCTGCACTCTCGTCCGCGCCGTGTTCTTCTCGTCCGCCTTTCTCCGGCCGGAGTGTCTCCGGTCTCCCTGAGCGCACGCCATGACCGGGTCAGGAGCTTCCGGCCCTTCGAACGGCGCTGTCTGGCCCGATGCCGCTTTCATATGGTCTTCTGCGCGCCTGCAGAGGGGCTGTGAGCGCGTTTGCCGGCTTTCGGCTGTCCCTGACCTGGTCGAAGATGATGCCCGCGCATGCCCCCTTTGCGGCGCTTTGAAGGGGATATGCCCGCGGGCGGAAGAGCAGGGCGGGGAATACTATCCATATATATTTGTATATACTTATATCTGAATATATTGATATATTGCCGGCGGCATCGGGCGCCTTTTCGTGCTGCGCGAAAGCCCTTCCCCTCCGGCCGCGCGCTCTTGCGTGATCCCCGCAAAGCCGCGCCAGAAGCGGATTTGCGGCCAACATGCTGCCCGGAAAATCGCGCAAAAGGCCCGCTTCGCCTGCCGTCGGCGCCGGATTCAGAACGCCCGGCGGATGCCGTTCAGGGCCGCCAGAAAGGCCGAGGCGTCCAGAAAGCAGTTCGGATACGCCTCGCGCAGCCGGGACCTCTCCCCCGCGCGCACAAGGACGGCGAATTCCTTCGGATCACAGCCGATTCTGCGCTCCGGGGCATCGTACAAAAGGCCGGTCATGTCCGGGCTGCCGCACTCCCCGAGCGTCGCCCTGCTCCGCTCGGGGCCAGTCCTGAGCCAGATCAGCACGGGGTTCGCCGCCCCTTTCTGTCCGCCGGAACTCCGGATCCCGGCGAACGGCAGGGCGCAGTCGCGGAACCTGTCCGTCAGATGGAGTTCGCTGTCCAGACTGACCGGCTTTTCGTGCAGAAAGCGCGCCTCCCGACCCGCTAGAGCGGCCGGCAGGGGCTGACGCCCGGCAATGGCGAAGAGGCCCGCGGCCAGCAGGAAGAAGCGCCTGCATGCCTCCTCTCCCCCGCCGTTCCTGACGGAGGCTTCGGTGAGCAGGTCCGGCGTCTCCACGCCCGTGGCCCAGGCGTGCTGCAGCCTGGTGCGCATCTGCAGCTCCACGAGCAGCCCGGCCGCCTCCGGATGGTCGTCGTCCTCACAGCGGAAGACCTGATGCAGACTCCGGCAGCCGTCCTCCCTGGGCTCGCCGATATGGTCGTCTGCCCGGCCGCCGGAACAGGGCGGCCCGTGCGCTCCGGCGGGGAGAGAAGGGACTTGTGCACTGCCCGGACGTCCCGCGCGCTGTTCGCGATGACGCGCGCGCCGGCAATGTCCTGCATGCGGCCGCCCCGCATGGAGGCAAAGCGCCTGAGCCTGGCGGCTATGGCCGGCATGCGCTTGAGCCTGAGGGCGAGAGCAGGTGGCCGCCTGTCCCCCCTCTGAGGCTGCGGTGGAAGATGCCGGCAGGGGCCTCGAGGGCAGGGCGTGCAGGCCGCGGAAGCGTCTGAAAATGTCCCCGGCCTCCCGCAGGGCCTCGGGCGAGCTGTCAGGCGCGCGGAGAACGGCTCCGGCGCGGTCCGCCTGTCTTCTGCCGACCTGTTCTGTCATGGCTGTCTCTCCCCGGGGTGCACTCCATGGGGCCTGGCGCCGGGCCGTCTGTGCGGGCCGGGCTGTCAG
>JAUNSE010000368.1 GCA_030539415.1 Desulfovibrionaceae bacterium | reverse complement strand
GCTTCTCCGATCCAGGCCGCAAGCTCCGCTCTGGATGGCACGCGGCCGGATGCCTTCACGCAGCCGTCAACGACAATGGCCGGGATGCGGAGAATGCCGCGGGCCAGCAGGTTTCCGAAGCCGGACATCCGGCGCACGTCGATGCCGGGTTCCATGACCGCGACGGTCTCCCGGACAAGATTCTCAAGCTGCGCGCATTCGGGGCAGCTGGGTCCGCAGACGGTGATTTCCATACCTCCTCCTACAGGATGTGCGGGGCCAGGGCATTCAGCAGCCAGCCCGTCAGAGTGAATGCCGCCCAGAGCCAGGCGACGAAGACAGCCTGCATCTTCGGCCGCATGATCTGGCGCAGCATCACGAACTCGGGGATGCTGGCCGCCACGGCGCTCATGCAGAAGGCCATGGCGGTGCCGGCGGGCAGGCCTTTGAGCAGCAGGCTTTCCAGGACCGGCACAATGCCGGTCACATTGGAGTACAGGGGGATGCCGGCGGCCACCGCGGCCGGCACGGACCACCACTCGCCCGCGCCGAAATGCTCCGCGAACCAGTTCTCGGGCACAAAGCCGTACAGAAGGGCCCCGAGAGCCACACCGGCAATGACCCACTTCCAGATGCGCCCGAATATCCTGACGGTTTCCCCGCGCGCGAACACATGGCGCTGCCAGGCCGTCAGCCTGCCGGCGCTCCCCGGACCTTTTGCGGCGGAAGACCCGTCCGCGGCCCCGACAAGGCCCGGCCGAAGCCAGCGGTCGGCCCGCAGGGCCTCCATGAGCAGGCCTCCGGCCATGCCGGCCGCAAGGCCCGCGGTCACATACAGCGCGGTGAACTTCCAGCCGAGCAGATCCCAGAGCAGGACAACGGCCAGTTCATTGACGAGCGGCGAGGTGATGAGGAAGGACATGGTGACGCCGACAGGAATGCCGGCCGCCGTGAAGCCGAGAAAGAGCGGAATGCTCGAACAGGAGCAGAACGGGGTGACGGCGCCGAAAAGCGCGCCGAGAAGACAGCCGAAAAGGCGTCTGCGCCCGGCAGGCGCGTCCCGGACGCGTCCTGTGTCCAGTCCCGCGCGCAGCCAGCCGATGACATAGATGAGGCCCGCTGTCAGCAGCAGTATCTTCACCGTGTCGTAGAGGAAGAATTCCAGCGCCGCGGCCGCGCCCTGCCCGAGACCGGGGATGCCGTGCGCGATCACGCGGGCGGCAGGCGCGGCCAGGCAGTACGCCGCAAGCCAGAGGACGGCCGCGCAGGCGGCGCGGACGGCCAGGCGGACAGTCTGCCCCCTGCCTCCGGAAGGCGGAGCGATTGTTTCGGGTGCCGCCTTGCGGCAGCAGCACGCCATTTTGAAGGTCTGCATGCGGGCTCCATTCAACAGATGATGAACTGTTGAAGCAAATTGCCGGGCGCGGCGCGGGCTGCGCCCCGGCCTCCTGCCGCGGCAAGAGCGGATGATCTTGCGGCAGAATTGAGTTGAAAGATGATGAACAGTTGAACAGTAGGGCCTGCAGGAAGGATCGCTCCGGCCGCGGATCAGACCGTCACGCGGGCGGAATCGCTCAGTCCCCCTGCCCGACCCGCCGCGGCAGGATGCGGCCCGCCGGACTGGCGTCCCTGTAGCACTGGCAGAGCCGGGGATTGCCGGAGCAGCACTGGGCTGTCAGAAAGCCGATGACCTCCAGCATGAGCGGGATGGCGGCCTTGTAGCGCATGAAGCGGCCCTCCCTCTCCACGCTGACCAGGCCGCTGTGCACGAGCGCCTTGAGATGGAAGGAGAGATTGGTGGAGGGAATGCCCAGCTCGGCGGCAATGTCGCCCTGAACGCGTCCCTCGGGCGCGTCCCTGACAAGAAGTCTGAAGACGGCCAGGCGCACGTCGGAGGAGAGGGCTTCAAAGAGTTTGGCGGCTTGTTTGTTGTCCATGCAGCAACAGTTCAACAATATTTGATGTGTGTCAAGGCTCTCTGCCGCCTCCGGAACAGGCGGCGTCCCTCCGCGCGGCCCGCCTGCCCGCCCTGCACGGGACGATCGGGGATATTGGCCAGGCCGCGTGCCGGCAAAAAAGCGGAAAACAGCGTGACTTTTGCGGGAATTTCGGTGTACAATGGGTTCAGGCCGGGGTTTTCGCGCGTGACGCCCGACCGGCGTCGCGGCGGCGGACGGTCACCAAACCGACACCGGAGCGGTGCCGAACCGACACCCGGCGGGCACAGGACGGAAGAGCGGACACGCTCCCCCGGCAGTGGCGGAGCGGACACGAAGGAGGCACAGGAAATGGAGACGGGCGACATACCTTTCAGACGGCTGGCCGGGGAATACGGCGTTCCCCTGTATGTCTACGACAGACACGCGCTTGAGGAGCGCTGCAATGCGCTGCGCCAGGCCTTTCCGGAGGGGGTGCTGCAGACCGTCACCGGACAGGGGCTGGGCATCGACGCGGCCTCGGCCGGCGAGGTGCTGCGCGCAAGGGCCCTGGGCCTTCCCAGGGACATGATTCACTACTCGGCGCCAGGCAAGAGCGATGCCGAGCTTGCCAAGGTCCTGGACTGCTGCACCATCGTCGCCGACTCCTACGGGGAGCTCGCCAGACTGGACGCCCTGTGCGAGACCAGGGGCGTCACCGTCGGCGCCGGCCTGCGCGTGAGCCCGTCCATGGCGTACGGGCCCGGCCCGGCGCCGGAACTGGTGCCGGCAGGCCCGGACAAGTTCGGGGTGGACGAGGAGAGCCTGGCCGGACACGCGGACTTTCTCAAAAGCCTGCGCCATGTGCGCGTGGCCGGCGTGCATGTCTACCTGCGCAGCCAGGTGCTCGGCGC
>JAUNSE010000367.1 GCA_030539415.1 Desulfovibrionaceae bacterium | reverse complement strand
AAAGGCCGGGCTGCCGGCCTGGCGCTCCATGCGCACCTCCCGCGCGGGCGAGAAGACGATCAGGCGCCGGCACATGGACAGGCGCTCGTCGGTGAGTTCGAAATCCTCGAGCCTCGTCAGCACCGCCTCGCGCACGCCCTCGTAGAGGACGCAGGAGCCGGCCTCGCCGCGCATGCCGTCCGCGAGGTCCTTCACCCCGCCGGGCTCGACCGTGCGGCATTCCACCGTCAGGGCGCAGTCCCTGAGGCTTTTCTTGCGTGTGTCATTGCTCATCAGCATGTGCTCTGCTCCTTGTCTTCGCTGCCGCGGGCCGATTTGATGGCCGAGTCCATGGCCGCGAGCCATTCCTTTGCCGTTTTGAGGGCGTCCGCGCCCAGGCTCGCGGGGGCGCCGTGCAGCTCCAGCACCTGTCCGCCGCGGGAAAGCTCGCAGTCGATGCTGCCCTTGGGGTCCAGCCTGAAGCGGCCGTTGCCGCGGTTGTCGCCGCCGCCCAGGGCCGCCTCGCCCAGGGCCAGGTCCAGCAGGGCCTGCATGAGGACGGCGGCCTGCAGGTCGGTGAGGCCGTCCACGCGCACGCGCAGGGTCAGGCCGAGGTCTTCGGCCCAGACCGGCGCCTCGCTGAAGAGATGCCCGTCCATGGCTCCGCCGGTGAAGCGGTCGATGGCCACATGGGGAATGCTCTGCCTGCTGCCCTTCGGGTCGCAGGGGCTGTTCTTCCTGGTCAGCATCAGGTCGGCGTCGGAGACGGCTATGCGGCTGCGGCCGGCGTCCTTCTCGTCCTCGCCGCCCTTTCTGAGGCTGCCGAAGACGGCATTCACCAGAGCCTGGGGATCCGCGATGCCCAGGGCGCGGGCGACAGTCAGGAAGCGGTGGCGCACAACGCCCTTGAGGGAGGAGCCGGGCACAACGCAGCGCTGCACGAAGGCTTTGGCGGCCTGATCGCAGCAGGCTGTGGTGGCGAAGACGAAGTTGGCGTCGCAGTCGGGGTCGGAGCCTCCGCCGATGAGCACCGGGGCCTGCGCCCTGAGGGGCAGGGCGATGGTGCCGCAGAGGCCGCGCAGGGTCTCGGCGCTTTCGGCCGGCTGCTGCCCGGCGGGGTTCCAGACGGTGCCGCAGGCCCTCGGGAAGGCCGGAGCGTCGTCCAGGGCCAGCCACTGATCGAGCTCCGCGGCCTTGGTCAGGTCGAAGCTCCTGATGTCCAGGGAGACGGTGCGGTACCAGCCGTAGCCTGTGCCGGACTTGCCGCCGAACTGCACGCGTCCGGCCTCGAGGTCCCGCATCAGGGCCGCGAAGACGGAGAGGTCGCGGCTGCCGAGCGTTCCGCCCCAGCTGTCCAGGGCGATCTCGGCGGCAAAGCGCGTGCCGGCGGGCACGTATTCCTCGTCGAACTTGCCGCCGCGCTCGGCTGCGCCGGTCTCGTCGCTGATGCGCACGTGATCGCGCACGAAGGAGGGCGAGCCGATGGACGCGGATCCGCCCTGCAGGCATTTCGCGGCGGCCTTCTTCCCGTCCCAGTCAAGCAGGACGGCGTCCGAGCACCAGACAAGGGAGGCCGTGCCGTCGCCCTCGGCGCAGCCGAAGAGGCGCTTTTCGGCCTCGGGGCCGTAGGCCTGGCGGGTTCTGGCGCGCAGCACGCCGGCAACGGAGCTGCCGGGCAGGCACCAGAAGCCCAGGGCGTCCCTGAGCACGGGCGCGTCAAGCAGGCCGCGCTCTTCCTGAAAGTCCTTCTCGCCGCCTCCGCAGTGCATGGGGGCGGTCAGTTCGAATGTAAAGCGGGCAATGATAATCATCCTAGTCTGCCTCCCCCTGACGGACAACGCGCACCCAGCGCTTCAGCAGTTCGAGCACGAGCCGCTTGTGGCGGCGGGCCCGGAAGCTCTTCTCCTCGTCCGCGGCAAGGGGGCCGCCGACGGGCTCGGGCAGGGTCCAGAAGTTCTGTCCGGCAAAAAGTCCCTCCGCACCTTCCGCCGAGAGCAGGGCGAGCATGATCTTGTCCAGGCTGTCCCTGTAGCGGTCGCCGGCGAAGGGCGAGGAGACGACGGTGTTCTTCCACTGATCGCCGGATTTGTTGACCAGCATGCGCTCGAAGACGGCCTGCCAGTTCTCGGGCACCTCGGTCTCGACCAGGCGGCGGATGTTGCCGCGCTGGCTCTGGCTCGGGCCGCCGCTTTTCAGGAGATCGAAGAAGCGGTTCCACACGGCCGCGCCCTCGTGCCAGACGGCGTTTTCGGCCTGCTCGTCGGCCAGACGGTCCAGAGTGCGGCGCCGCCACAGGGCGAGCACGGGATGCATGGTGCCGGCCTTTGCCCTCTTTTCGGAGGGAGAAGCCTGCGCGGCGGGCAGGACCGGCTCGAAGACGGCCCTGCCGAGGAAGGCGGGATCGCAGATTACGCGCCCGCAGCCCTCCTCGAGCCAGCCGCCGAGGCGGACGGGCAGGGAGCCCGCGCGCTTCGCGGTGAAGCGGAAGACCGAGCCGGCGGCAAGGCCGGCGCGCGTGGACCTGGGCAGCTGCCACAGGCCGTGAAAGCCCTCGAGGCGCACGGGACGGGCGAAGAAGCCGTCGAATTTCTCCACGCCGAGCGCCGTGTCGAGCTCGGCCAGCAGGGCCTCCTCGGGCTTGGCCCAGGAAGTGGCGGCAAAGTAGTCGCTGGCAAGATACAGGGTGTGCCCGCCGGCGCCGACGGAAACGGCTTCCTCCATGGGCTCCTGACTCACGGATTCCACGCGCAGGGCGCCGTAGCCGGCGGAGCGGGCGTGGCCCGCGCGCAGCACGCTGCCGGAAAGGAGTTCCTTCAGCGGGGCGGCCAGCTCGT
>JAUNSE010000366.1 GCA_030539415.1 Desulfovibrionaceae bacterium | reverse complement strand
CGAGCCGCCGCAGCCGCAGCAGCGTTCGGCTTCCTTCATCTCGACCAGCTTGTAGTCGGGGTTGGCCTGCAGCAGCGCGCGCGGCTGCTTGAAGACGCCGAGGCCCTTACGCAGATGGCAGGAGTCGTGATAGGTCACGGTCTTGGCATCGGCCTTGGGCTCCACGGCCTTGACGCCCACGACATCGACCAGGAACTGGGTGATGTCCATGGTCTGCTTCGCCAGTGCTTCGGCCTGATGGGCGGCGGTGGTGCTGATGCGGGCGGCGTACTTGGGCCAGTATTCCTTGATGGTGGCCGTACAGGAGCCGCAGGGCGTCACGAGGTAGTCGAAGCGGGTCTGCTCGAGGATGGCCAGGTTCTTGCGCAGCTGATCCACCATGCCCTCGCCGTCGCCGCTGGAGACGGCGGGAATGCCGCAGCAGGCGAATTCGGAGGACATGAACACGGCGATGCCGTGATGCTTGAAGATCTTGAGGCAGGCTTCGGCCATGCTCACATAGTACTTGTCGCCCATGCAGCCGGGGAAGAAGCAGACGCGCAGGCCGCCGTTGATGCGGTTCTCGTTGAGACTGCCGACCTTGGCGTGCAGCGGCGTCACCGGCAGGCTGCGCAGATGGCGGTCGCCGATGAGGGGCTTGAGCAGCGGGGAGGAAACCGTTCCCTGGGCCGTCTTGTTCTTCTTGAAGAACAGGCGGGAAGCGGGGCTGCCGATGCGCATGGAGAGGTTGAACAGCTTCGGCTTGGCCAGCATGACGCGGAAGATGGCCTTCTTCACCGGACCGAGGCCCAGGTAGTTGTAGACGATCTCCCTGGCTTCCATGAAGATGTCCATGATGTGGACGCCGGACGGACAGCCGGCCTGACAGGAGCCGCACAGCAGGCAGCGGCCGAGCTTGTCGGCAACGGCCTCGGGGTCCTTGAACAGCTCATGGGCCAGATCGTCGACCAGCACCATCTTGCCGCGCGCCACGTCGCCTTCCTTGTGCGTGGCGCCGAACATGGGGCAGACAGCCTGACAGTTGCCGCAGCGCATGCAGCCGATGATTCTGTCTTCCAGAGTCATCAGACGGCTGGCGAGCATTTTCAGATCGGCCATTATTCGCCTCCCATGATGCTGACCTGCTTGGTGGGATTGAGCAGGCCCTTGGGATCGAGCGCCTTGCGCAGGCGGCGGGAGAACAGGATGGTGCCGCGGGAGGTTTCCTTCTCGAGCCACTTGGCCTTGGCGGTGCCGATGCCGTGCTCGCCGGACAGGGTGCCGCCCAGCTTGATGGCGGTGTCGAACATCTCGTCAATGGCCAGCTCGACGCGGGAGAACTCGTCCTTGTCGCGCTTGTCGCACAGGAAGGTGGGATGCAGGTTGCCGTCGCCGGCATGACCGAAGGTGCCCACATCGAGGCGGTACTTGGTGGCGATCTCGGTGATGGCCTTCATCATGGCAGGGATCTGGGAGCGCGGCACGGTCGCGTCTTCGAGCACGGTGGTGGGCTTCACGCGGGCGAGCACGGGCAGGGCCTGACGGCGGGCGAACCACAGCTTGTCCTTTTCCTCGGCGGTCTTGGCCACGGTGATGCTGGTGGCGCCGTTTTCCTTGAGCACGCGCAGGACGGCCTCGGCCTCGTCCGCGACCTGGGCCTCGTGGCCGCCGTCGACTTCGATGAGCAGGATGGCCGCGGCCTTGCGGGGCAGACCGACATGGGTGAAGTCGTCGACCTTGCAGATGGTGTTGTTGTCAAGGAATTCCAGGGTACAGGGCAGAATGTGCTCGGCGATGATGCCGGCAACGGCTTCGGCGGCCTTCTGGATGTGGTCGAATTCGGCCAGACACGCCTTGGAGGCTCTCGGCGGGGGAACGAGCTTCATGATGGACTCGGTCAGCACGCCCAGGGTGCCTTCGGACTGGACCAGCATGCCGGCCAGGTTGTAGCCGGTCACGCATTTCACGGTGCGGGAGCCGCTCTTGACGGTGGCGCCGGTGGCGTCAACGAACTCCACGCCCATGACGTAGTCCTTGGTCACGCCGTATTTCAGGCCGCGCAGGCCGCCGGCGTTCTCCATGATGTTGCCGCCGATGGAGGACACGCTCATGGAGCCGGGATCCGGGGGATAGAAAAGGCCCTTGGCGGCGACGGCGGCGGCGAGGTCCGCGGTCACGACGCCGGGCTCCACCACCGCGTAGAGATCGTTCGTGTTGATCTCGAGGATGCGGTTCAGGGCGGAGGTCAGGATGACGACCGTGTCGCTGGTATCCGGAATGGTGCCGCCGGAGAGGTTGGTGCCGGAACCGCGGACGGTCATCGGGATGCCTTCCTCATAGAGCTTGGTCACGCACTTGGCGAGCAGCTCCTTGCTGGTCGGACGAACAACAAAGGCGGGAACAACGGGATTGAGCACGGCGGCGTCATAGGCGTACGTACGACGGTCGGCCTCGCTGGAAAAGACGTTGTCTTTGCCGAGCATCTCCTCGAATTCTTTTATCAGAGCGCTGTTGGCCATGATTCCTCCAAAAAGGTTGAGCGGGCCTGTGACGTTCACAGCCCGCGGGCGGACTGATTGTTATTACACCAGTATGCTTTTACTTTTACACACTTTGAACTACAGGGTCAACAGATTCCCGATTGGTTGGACAACTTCATTCCGCCTTCTGTCAGGGCATTAGCCATGCGCCCCCGAAAGCCGATCGGCCAGAGGCAGGCATTTCGAGCTTCAAAATCCGAAAATTGCCCGGAAAAAATTTTTCTCGTTTTTCTCACTTATATCCTAGAGCGTGTGGACACGAGTTGGATAGACTCGCGATCACACAAATTTTGCCC
>JAUNSE010000365.1 GCA_030539415.1 Desulfovibrionaceae bacterium | reverse complement strand
AAGAACAGCCGGCCCGAAATGGATGTCGAGCTGGAGGGTCTTGTCGGGGTGCACACCATCCGCATCAACAAAGTGGAGTTCAGCGAGGACGGAAGCCGGATGTCCGTGGGCGACTATGCCTCGAACACGGTCTTTCTGCAGAACGCCCTCAACAAGTTCGCCCAGACCACTCTGGACCTGCCCGACAATCCGTACAGGCAGACCGTTGTGGATCTGCTGAAGAAATACCTCTAGCCGCATATGCCCTCCCGGATGGCGCGGACAGCGGCCGTCCGGAAGGCTCCTCGCTTCCCTCGGGCCGCACGGCCCGGGGAAGGCGCTTTTGCGGGCACGCACCAGACTCCAGGGAGAAAAGACAGCCAATGGACCTGTTCAACTTCGGCAAGGACCTGATCAGGACTGTCAGCGAGACAGTCGGGGACAAGGCTTCTGCCGCCGCGGATGCAGTCAGCTCCACTGCCGCCGCAGCGGCTGAAAGAGCGAAGGACGCGGCCTCTGCCGCCGCGGACGCGGTCGGCTCCACTGCCGCCACAGCAGCCCAGAAGACAAAGGACGCGGCCTCTGCCGCGGTGGAAGCGGCGCAGAAGACCGGCACGGCCGTTGCGGAAAAGGTGCAGCAGAACAGCCTCTGCGGTCAGGCAGGAGGGATTGCCAGACAGAAGGCCGAGGAAATCGCCTCGAAGGTGATTTCGCCCCTGCTGAGCCCCCTGCTGGAGAAGCAGCTCGAGGGCATCGTCAGGGTCAGGGACGTTCGTCTGAGGGACAGACGTCCCGAGATTGACGTCGAACTCGAGGGCCTTGTCGGGGTGTACACCATCCGCATCGGCAGGGTGGAAATCAGCGGGGACGGCAGCACGGTGACCGTGGGCAACTACGGCTCGAACCTGCTTTTCCTGCAGAACGCCCTCAACAAGTTTGCCCAGCAGTCCTTTGCCACGCCCGACAACGTGCTGATGCGCAAAAATCTGCCCTACCTCAAGATGGTTCTGTAGCCGGGCATCAGGCCCCATCATCCAGGCCTCAGGCCGGGCATGCGCTGCGGTGCTTCCGGGCCCTGCAAAGGCATGGGCCGCCTTGCGCCGGCCGCGCCCTGCCGGGCGCACTGCCTGGGAGACAGGGTGGCGGCAGGCTCACGGCCTCCGGCACCGGTGCCAGAGACGGGCCCGCCTGACATCCTCTCACATCCGGCATCCGGGCATGTCCGGCATCATGCAGGCCCCGCATCCGGTCAAATCACGCATCGGACCTGCCCGGCACAAGCCCGGTGGACATATTACAAAAAGGCCCTTTCCCTGTCTGCAGAGAGGCTTCTCGCGCGGGGAAAAGGGCCTTTGTCGTTTGTGTGCCGTTGCCCGGCATTGTCCGGCCTGCCCGGCACTGACGGCCTGCCTGGGGCTTCTGACGGCCATTGCCGGGCAATTGCAGTCAGCCGGTGTCAGTCGGCTGGCGGCAGTCTTCTGCAGGTCGTCTGCCGGTATGCAGGTCACCTGCCGGCCATTGCCGGTCAATCGCAGGCCAACTGCCAGTCCGGTGCCGGTCTATGGCCAGCTATGGCCAGCCTGTGGCCGGTCAGTTGCCAGCCTGTGGCAAGCCGGGGCCCCGGGCAGGCCTTTCCTCTCATCAGAAGGGGCGGGGCTGCGGCGCGGGGCCGGAGCCTGCGTCGGGAACGGCCGTCGGAGCGGGCTCCCTGTCGGCCTCGCGGGTGCGGGCCGCCATGCGGGTCTGCTCGGACAGGGTGTCGGGCTGCAGCCTTTCGGCAGGCCCGGGTCCGTGCTCAGGCCGGTACTCGGGCCGGTCCTGTCCGCCCTGTCCGGCAGGGAAGGCCCTCTCGGGCGGCATCTGGCCGGGAAGCAGGGCAGAGGCGGAGCGATGCACGGGCCTGTCCTGCCGGTACACGGCCCGGCTGTCGGAGCTGTGCCCGGGACGGGGGCCTGCGAGACTGTCAGGACGGCTGCCGGGGAGCATGGCATCAGGGAGGCTTCGGACGCTGCCGGACGGCTCCCAGACCCTGACATCGGCCCTGACGCCGGTCTGCCCGGCGACCTGAGCACCGGTCTGTCCAGCGGGCTGGCCGCCGGCCAGATCATCGCGTCTGGCGGGAGGCGCCATGCCCGGCAGCAGAGGAGACATGGGCTGTCTGCCGGAAGTTGTGGTGCCGTTCACGGGCATGCCGGCCATGCCCATGCCGCGCCCCTGGGACTGGGTCCCCCGGGCGTGGCCGGCGGCCTGCCGGCTCGCCTGTCCGAAAGTCCGGCCGGAAGTCTGGCCGTGAATCTGTCCGGTCATCTGGCCGGGCATCTGCGCACCGGAATGCTGGTGCCGCGCCTCGTGTTGCACGGGCTGCGCATGGCCGCCCGGGACAGAGGCACGGGTATCGGCATGGGCAGAGGCGGGGGCCTTCTTCTCGTGCCGCGCGGCGAGACCGTGCGTGTGTGCAGCCGGCTGCTCCCGCAGCTGGCGCCGGGCCTCCTGCAGGCTGGCCAGGGCCTCTTCGGCTCCGGGACCGCGCATCAGTCCGGCGGCGCAGGTGAGCAGGAGATCGCGCACGAGCCGGCCGGCTCCCCGGGTGCGGTGAATGAAGAAGTCGGCCAGGGCCAGAGCCGGGCTGCCGGACTGGCCGGACGGGCCGGACAGGGAGGAAGGATCGGTGCGGCGCTCGAAGGCGGCGGAGGGCCCGGCCCCGCTGTCGGATGGGGCATTGCCGGAAGGGGACTGTCCGGAAGGCTCGCGGCCGGCAGGAGACGCGGCGGCAGCCGGGCGGGCACAAGAGGCCCTGTCCGAAGCGGGGTGGCCGGAAACGGCCCTGTCGGAAGCCTGTC
>JAUNSE010000364.1 GCA_030539415.1 Desulfovibrionaceae bacterium | reverse complement strand
GTCCCCTGCAAGGGGCGCAAGAAAAGACCCCCGTCCGTTGCCGGAGCGGGGGCCTTGTGTGCGTCGTCAGGAGGCGCTTTGTGCAGGGCGCGCGGGGGAGTCCGGCCCTTGTCGCGCTAACCCTTGAAAACTTTGTTTCTGTCACACCAGAACCAGCCTATGGCCGCCGCCGTGCCTATGACCAGGCAGATGACGCCTGTGGCCACGATGAAGCTGGGCCAGGGCAGGGAGCAGAGCAGCATGGCCAGGGAGCCGCAGAGCAGGGCGCAGGCGCCCATGAGCGAGGCCACTGTGCCGTTGTCTGAGCCGAGCTGGCTCATCATGAGCACTGTGGCCGGCGGACGGTTGGCCGAGCCGGTGAAGGTCACGATGAAGTACAGGCCCGCAAAGACATAGGGGCTCGTGTGCCCGAAGAAGATGAGCAGCAGGCCCGCAACGGCTGTGGCGATGAAGCAGCCGCCCAGGAAGGCCGAGCGGGGCAGCTCGCGCAGGATCCGCACGTAGAGCAGGGGGCCCAGCATGGAGAAGACGGCGTTGGCGGCAAAGAAGGCGCTGTACATCTGCGCCGAGAAGCCGAAGATGCTCTGGTAGATGTAGGCCGAGGCCGCAAGATAGGCCATGAAGGGCATGCTGAAGATGGAGAAGACGATGAGCAGGGAGCGGAAGCCCCTGTTTTTCAGAACATACGGAATGCGCGTCAGGGTGTGCAGGGCCGGTCCCTCGGTGGGATGGCGCAGGGTCTCGCGCAGGGCGAAGCAGCAGGCAAAGCCCGCGGCGCCGCATATGGTCAGAATCCAGAAGATGCCGCGCCAGGAGGTGAAGGTCAGCAGGACGCCGCCAAGCACCGGGGCCAGCATGGGCGCCAGAATGGTCATGGTCTGTATGGCGGTGAGCACGTTTTCCATGACCCGGCCGCGGAAGACGTCCTTCACAATGGCCATGGTCACGGCCCCCAGGGCGCCGGAGCCCACGGCCTGCAGGGAGCGGCCCACGATGAGCTGCCAGATGTTCCCGGCGAGGGCGCAGCCGAGGCTCGCGGCGATGTAGAGGCCGAGACCCGCGAAGAGGATGGGCCTGCGCCCGTACTTGTCGCTCAGGGGGCCCCAGATCAGCATGGACAGGGCGAAGAGCAGCATGAAGCAGCTCAGGGTCAGATTGACAAGGTCGGGGCTTGCCTCGAGCTGCTGGCTCATGATGGGCAGGGCCGGCAGATAGAGATCGATGGAGAGCGGCACGAAGGCGCTCAGGAAGGCCAGAAAGGCGATGAACGGGGTCTGGCCGAAGGCGAAGGGACTTCTTTTGGACATGACGGTCTCCGGGGCCGGCGGAGTGCGGCCCTGGGCGTGTGCGGCCAGGCGCAAAAGCCGGGCCGGTGTTGGCGGGAAGGGGCAGACAAAGATGGAAAAGGCGTCTGCGGGACTTGCTGACAGGGACGGTCCGAAAGGCTCGCGCCTTGCGGCTGAACAGGACCCCTGGGGGCCGCTCCATCCCGGGTTGTGGGAAGGTCCGCGCAGGGCGCGGCCCCCTTCCGCGAAAGGCAGGCTGGCGGTTGCCCGCGGCCTGCCCGGGACTGGTGACAGGGACGGTCCGAAGGCTTGCGCCTTCGGCTGAACAGGACCCTCGGGGTCCGCTCCATTCCGGTTGATTGCGTGTGCAGGCATCACTGGAGAAAGATCGGGACAATGTCAAGTTATTCGGCATCATTTCTGGAACCTGGATGCTTCGGATACCGTTGCCGGCCCCTGCCCGGGCCCGGCCGGAGGGCCATGCACAGGCCCCCTGTCAGGCTGTGCGGCTTTTGCGTTATGGCGCGCCCCGGGTCCGCATTCCCTGTCAGCCCGGCCGCTCCAGGGCCAGTCCAATCAGCCTGTCCGTCTGATCCGCCATGAAGAGGGGTATGGTCAGCACATCTTTGGCCAGCGAGAGGTTGTCCATGGCAAGGCGCAGACCGAGCCTGGCCCGCGGATGGCACTTCCTGAAGGCCGCGAGTGTCCGGCCGGCATCGCCCGTGCCGGCATCACCGAAACCGGCATCCACCGCCACCGGGAGAATGGTGTTTTCCCATTGCACGACCAGACAGCCTCTGCACCGGGATCCCGCAGGGCTCCAGAAGCGCGGCGCCGCCATGAGCTGCGGACTCAGGGCCTGCAGGACAAAGGTTTCTGCCAGGGCAGCCCATGCGGCCGCGGGAACCGTGCCCTGCATGACGGCGGCAGGAGCGATGCCCGCCATGTGGTCGAAAAGCCCGGCGTCCGCCGGATACACCCGAAAGGCCGCAAAGTCGTCATACGCCGCGAGGGGCAGCTCCCGGGCCGGATTGCGGAAGATTCTGCGCACCAGGCCCGCCGCCTTCAGCCAGAGGAGAGAGGCGTCGTACTCTTCTGCCCGCGCGCCTTCCCGCACTGTCCGCCAGGAAAACCTCCCGCGCCCTGTCATGAGCTGCCGAGGCAGAGAGTCCCAGACGGCCGCATGCCTCGCCGGCAAGGCCGGACCCGGCCGGAGGGCAAAATCCCCGCGCAAGATCCGCAGGACCCGCGCCCTGGCCTCCACGACGGCTTCCGGGTCTCCTGTCTCCGCCCACAGGCGGACGGGCTCGGGCATGCCGCCGGTGACAAGGAAAAAGCGCAGCTGCTCGGCAAGCGGATTGAAGAGAGGCGCCGGAAGCGGCGCAAGACTGTCCCATGCGGCCAGCCAGTCAGCGAGATGCTCCATGCCGCAGGCCCTGAGAAATTCCGCAAAGGTCAGGGGACCGAGGTCCATGAGGACAACCTTGCCCACGGGGTGCGAGGCGCCCTGGGGCATGGTGGCGGGCATGGAGCAGGC
>JAUNSE010000363.1:2582-2824 GCA_030539415.1 Desulfovibrionaceae bacterium | reverse complement strand
TAGGCCAGGGACAGGGCGATGAAGCCCACCCTGCCGGAAACCATGACGTCATGCCCCTGCCCCTTGCGGGAGAGCCAGAAGAAGACGCCGATATACGCGACCCAGATGGCGACAATGGCAATCATTTCCGCCCCCTGCTGCGCGCGAGCTGGTAGAGGGACATGAAGAACGAGATGAACAGCGAAAAGACGCCGATGAGCACGGCGATATCCGCCTTGGCGAAGACGGCCAGACAATCCATA
>JAUNSE010000363.1:0-2572 GCA_030539415.1 Desulfovibrionaceae bacterium | reverse complement strand
GGACACAGGTCCCAGACTTGAGCACAATAGACACAGACAGCTGTTCTGCGCAAGCATTTTGTGCTCCTCTTTCTGCAGACTTGCGTGCGGAAAGAGAAAAAAGTCCGCACCGGGGGCGCGTTTCGGGCATGCTGAAAAGGGCGGAAGGCCGGACGGCCCCCCGCCCGACGGCGCTCCCGCAAGGCGGGCGCGCGCAGGTGGAGAATGGGTTTCGTTCCCGGGCGAAGGGCCCGGGAGTATCACGCTCAGTCGCTCTTCGCGGCCGAGGCATCCCCCCGGCCCGGCTGCGCGGATGACATGCCGTCCGCACCTTTCGGCCCGGGGGCCGTCTTCTGTCCGGGCGCCTTTCCGGCATCGCTGCCGGAGGCAGCCGGGTTCGCGGCGCCGGCGGTCCCGGCAGCCTCCCCGCCGTCAGCGGAGAGGCCGCCGCCTGTGCCGCGGCCGCCGTCCGGGGCGCCGTCCGTCACGCAGGCATCTCCCCGCGCGGTGTCGGCGCTCTGGGCCCAGCAGCCCTTGCAGTGGAAGAATTCGGTGCCCAGACGCATGCCCTCGCGCAGGCTGTGCGTCATGAAGCCGTCGGAGAGAATCGAGAACATGCCGGCCCGGCGCAGTGTCTCGCGCACCTCGCGGTTGCCGATGACCAGAATGACCGGCACGGAGCGGGCGTAGGCGCGCTCGAGGAAGAGGGTGAGGGCGTGGGCGCCCGAGGCGTCGATGAAGAAGACGCGGGTGATGTGCAGCACGATGAGCCGCACGGGATTCTTTTCCAGCTTCAGCAGCCGGCGCTCGAGCTCGTGAATGGCGCCGAAGAAGAGGGCGCCCTCGATGCTGTAGACCACCATGCCCTTCGGCCAGTCCCTGAGGGCCTGGGGAATGAGCGGGCTGTGGCGGGTGAGCTTGCGCACTCTGGGGTGGGCCGTGGAGTAGATGAAGAGCAGGAGCGAGGTGACCACGCCGAGGAAGAGGGCGTGCTCGAGATCCATGATCAGCGTGGCCGCGAAGGTGGCGACAAGCACCAGTCGGTCGGTGCGCGTGGCCTGGAAGCAGAGCCTGATGGACTCGAGATTGATCATCTGCGCGCAGGCCAGAAGCAGGACGCCGCCAAGGGCGGGCATGGGCAGCCAGCTCACCAGCGGGGCCATGACGAGCAGCATGGGCAGGGCGAGCAGACCGGCCATGACCGGACCGAAGCGCGTGCTGCTGCCGGCCGAGAACATGAGGGCCGAGCGCGTGAAGGAGCCGCAGCCGGGCAGGCCGGAGGTGCAGCCTGCGGTCAGGTTGCCGAGACCCTGGGCGATGAGCTCCTGCGAGGCGTTGAAGGGATCGTGGTGGATGCTGGCCATCTGCTTGGCGATGGTCAGGGACTCCACGGCGCCGAGCACGGCCACGGCCAGGGCCGGCATGAAGAGCTCGCGCAGGACGTCGAGGTCCAGGGTGGCGGGCAGGGAGAGCGGCGGAATGACGCTGGGGATGGGGCCGACCATCTTCACGCCGTGCTGTTCGGCCCCGAGCAGGGCCGCGGCCGCGCCCACCAGCACAAGAGCCGCCAGCGTGGCCGGAAAGCGCCGGGATATCCGCTTGAAGAGCAGGACGGCGGCGACGGTCGCGAGGGCGATGCCGAGGCTCCAGGGATTGATTTTGTCCAGATTGAGGAAGACGGCCGAGACCTGCGGGAAGAAGCCCGAGGCCTTGGGTATGCTCATGCCGAGCACGGTCTTCAGCTGGCCTGCGACGATGAGCAGGGCCGCGCCGGAAACGAAGGCGGTCATGACCGAATGCGAGATGAAGTTGGTCAGCTCGCCCAGCCTGGCAAGACCCATGGCTATCTGTATGAGGCCGCACAGGGCCGCTATGATGAAGATGTAGGTCATGCGCACGTCGTCGGGCAGGGAGGCCGCGAGGACGCCGCCGATGGTCACCGTGCTGAGCGAGGAGAAGAGCACCATGGACACGGCGTTGGTGGGGCCGGCGGTGAGAAAGCGCGATGAGCCCCAGAGGGCCGCCACGACCACCGGAAACATGGCCGTGTAGATGCCGTACTGCGGATGGACGCCGGCAATGAGGGCGTAGGCCATGGCCTGCGGTATGGCCATGGGCGTGACGGTGAGGGCGGCCAGCAGGTCCTTGCGGAAATCCCTGCGCGTGTAGCCGCGCAGATCCTGCAGGAAGGGAAGTAAGCTTGCTGCGCGCATGTCCTGAACCCTCCGGAATGCGTCTGCCCCGATCGCGGGGCGGAAAGAAAATGGTTCTCTGGGGAGAACCATCATAGATCAAAAAAAGAGGGAAACAAGACCGCTGGCGGAGGCAGGGCGGTTCCATGTCCTTTTTGTGACAATTGTCGGTTCGTCCGGAAAAGAAATGGCATTGCAGCCGCTTGCGGCATGACAGCCCCGTTGGCCGGCCGGACGGGAAACTGCCGGGGCGACCGCTCCCGACCGGAAGCGGAAAGAGCGCATCGGGCGGCCAGGGCGGTCCAACCAGCCGGAATACGTGCGCAAACAGGCTGCCGTGTCAGAGGGCTTTCGGCAGTCTCCCCGTGGCGTCCGCGGCAAATGGTCCGAAAAACTAGCAG
>JAUNSE010000362.1 GCA_030539415.1 Desulfovibrionaceae bacterium | reverse complement strand
GCGGCACGCGCCCCATCAGCATCAACTTCCGCCTGGTGGCGGCCACCAACCGCAGCATGGCCCAGGCGGTCCGGCAGGGACTGTTCAGAGCCGATCTCTATTACAGGACGGCGGTCATCACTCTGCGCGTCCCGCCTCTCAGGGAACGGCGCGAGGACATACTGCCGCTGGCCCGCTACTTTCTGCATCACTTTGCCCGCCGGCATCAGACAGACTGCGTTGAAGACTTCTCCGAAGAGAACCGGCGGCTTCTCGAGCAGTGGTCCTGGCCCGGCAACGTGCGCGAGCTGCGCAATGCCGTCGAGCAGTCCGTCATTCTGAGCGGCGGCAGAAGAATCACGCTCTCCGATGATCCGTTCGCGGACTCGTTCGAAGCCGGGGAGCCGGACATCTCCCGGTCCGGACCGCCTCCCGATGCGGACAGTGCGGCCGGAAACGCCTTCCTGAACCTGCCCGCGGACCTTTCTCTGGAGGAGATGGAGCGGCGCTACATCCTGGCCGTGCTGCACCGCACAAACTGGCGCATAGACGGGCCCCACGGCGCCCTGCGCATTCTGAAGATCAGCCGCTCGGCGCTCTATGCCAAAATCCGCAGATACGGCCTGCGCCGGGAGAACGGAAGCGAATAGCTGTCGAGGCCGGCCCCGCAGAAGACGGGACCGGCCTCGCTTGCTTTCCTGCATTGTCTGTCCTGCCGGCCGCGGCCGGCAATGCCGCGTCCGGCCGCTCTAATCGTCCTGGCGGCCTTCGGCGCTGCGGACCACGGCGCACAGAGCGTTCACGATGAGATAGGGGAGCTCCAGGCTCAGCAGCAGGGCCAGGGTGGCCAGGGCCACCATCACGCAGCGCAGCTGCGGCAGGGTGAGTCCGTCAGCCCAGATGCTGCTCGCCGGCACGGCCAGGAGCAGGGCCGAGAGTCCGGCCGAGGCCAGGCAGAGCACGCCCAGCGTGGCCAGGCGCACCATGCGGTTCTCGCGGCGCACGGCGGCCGCCCTGTCGCGCTCGGGGAGCTTCGCGGCGCTCCAGGCCAGCACGAACATGGCCGCCGCGTCCAGTGCGGCAAGGCCCGGCATGAGGCAGACAATGGCCATGCCGAGCATGGTCCAGTCCACCATGATGGACAGAACCGAGCTGCCCATGGCGCAGAAGGCCGAGATCAGCACGCTGAGGCCGAAATAGAGGGCGTGCGCCCAGCGTGCGGGAGAGCCGCGCATCCGTCTTCCTCCCTGCCGGCGCCTAGGCGCCCAGGCCGTGCCAGAGCCTCGCCACCGCCGTCCAGGACGGGCCGGCCATGGCCGAGGCGAAGAAGAGCAGGGCCGCGAAGAACGCGGAGGGATAGCGCACCTGCCAGTACAGGCACAGGCCCAGGGTGAACAGCGCGCCGCAGCAGAAGGTGGGCGAGTAGCTGAACAGCTCGGGCACGGACGTGAGCCACTGCAGGGCGATGTCCAGCGGATTCCAGACAGGCGCGGCCTGCGCGGGCGGAAGGATCGCGTTGGCGGCCCAGGTGGGGACGAAGATCATCAGCACGGGCCACAGGACGGCGAAAAGGGTGGAGGATGTCTTGTTCATAATCCGATCATGCTACAGCCTGCCCGCCGTTTAGGCAAGCGAAACGCGCCCCCGCGCCGCCGTCGCGCGGGGCCACAGGGCCCGGACGCATCCGTCCCGGCCGTATTCCGGGAGCCCGCGCATCCTCTCCCTAGCCTTCCCCTCGGCCGGCAAAGTACGCGGCGATTTCCTTCATTCTGGAGACCTGGTCCACATGGAAGGGGCAGCGGCTGTTGCAGTGCCCGCAGCCGGTGCAGGCGTCCGCCTTCAGGTCCAGGGTCAGATAGTGGTCCGCGGCCAGCGCGTCGCCGGCCTTCGCAAGATCATGGTATTTGTTGATGAGGCCCACGTCGAGGCCGGCCGGACAGGGCTTGCAGTGATTGCAGTAGACGCAGACGCCCTCCATGTCCTTCGGCGTGAGGGAGCTGATGGCGGAGTAGTCCCGCTCTTCGGCCGAGGCGTCGAGAAAGCCCAGCACGGACTGCAGATCCTTCCTGGTGCGCACGCCGGGCAGCACCGTGAGCACGCCCGGCCTGTCCAGGGCGTACTGCAGGCACTGCCATGGGGTCAGGGCGATGCCGAAGGGCGAGGTCTTCGCGTCCAGCAGCTGGCCGCCGGAAAAGGCCTTCATCACCGAGATGCCGATGCCCTCGGCCTCGCAGCGGCGGTAGAGGGCCATGCGCCTGGCCGCGGAGCCGCGGGCGAACTCGCCGTGGCTGTAGTCGTAGCCTGCGTTGATGGAGAACATCAGCATGTCCACAAGGCCTGTGTCCAGGATGGCCTCTGCCGTGTCCGGATTGTGGGTGGAGAGGCCGATATGGCGCACCACGCCCTGGCTCTTCATGCCGGTGAGCCAGTCCAGGACGCCGTTTTTCACGTACCTGTCCCAGTCCTTCCTCTCGTCGAGGCAGTGAATGAAGCCGTAATCAATGTAGTCTGTCCCGAGCTGCTCCAGCTGCCAGGCGACGGACTTCTTCACGCTGTCCAGCTTCGTGGTCCAGCCGTAGCTCTTGCCGGCCGCGTACTGGGCGCCGAAATGCACCTGGTACATGACCTTCGCGCGCACGTCGCCGAGCGCCTTTCCGAACAGGCCGAAGCAGTTCGACTCGGCCGTGGCGAGGTCGAAGTAGTTGATGCCGGCGTCGTACGCCATGCGCAGGGTTTCGACGGCCTCGCCCTCCTCCGTGTAGGGAATGGAGCTCGTGCCGAAGCCCAGCATGCTGATCCTGTCGCCTGTGCGGCGGTTGAGGCGGTATTCCATGGGTTCTCTCACCTGTCCTTG
>JAUNSE010000361.1 GCA_030539415.1 Desulfovibrionaceae bacterium | reverse complement strand
CGGTGGAAATGCGGCAGATGGCTTCCATCTCGGCGAGATTGACGCCCTGCTGCATGCCGTCGCGCTCGATGTCCGTGTAGACAATGAAGGCCGTGCCCACCTCGATGAGCCTGGGAATGGCGTCCACGGCGCGCACGCCGGAGTCCTCGGTCCAGCCCTTGGTCTTGAGAACGCCCTTTTCGGCGTCCAGGGACACGCCGATTCTGCCCGGGAAGGCCTCGCACAGGCGGGCCAGCAGATCCGGGTCCTCGATGGCGGCGGTGCCGATGAGAAGCCTTGTCACGCCGGACTCCAGATAGGCTCTGGCAACATCCATGGAGCGGATGCCGCCGCCGAGCTCGACCGGAATCTGCAGCGCGGAGCAGATGTCCTCCACGAGCTTTCTATTCCTGGGGCTGCCGTCAAAGGCGCCGTCCAGGTCAATGACGTGCAGGTAGCGGGCACCCTGCTTTTCCCAGGCCACAGCCGCGGCAACGGGGTCGGGTGAGAAGACGGTGGTCTCGTTGGCCCTGCCCTGTCTCAGGCGGACGCAGGCGCCGTCCTTGATGTCCACTGCGGGAAGCACAAGCATGTTCAAATCCTTTGGAGAATAGAAAAGCTGCCGTCCCTCGTCGGTCCGGCAGCAGTGATACGTCTGTCTGCCTAGTACAGGCCCATTTCCCCGAGCATGCGCTGCATGCCCTCGGTGGCCAGTTCGCGGCCGCTGATCCAGGCGCCCTTGCGCTTCACGAAGTCGCCGACGGTCAGCAGGTTGGTGGTCAGTCCGACCTGGTTTTCCTCGAAGATGGCGTGCTTGGACACAGTGCCGGTTTCGGTGCGGATGAGGAAGAACTCAAGCTTGACGCCGGCAGCCGAAGTCACGCCGGCCTTGGAGCCTTCCCTGTCGCGCCAGTCGAGCACCTGCGGAACCAGGATGAAGTCCTTGCCGGTCTTTCTGGCGAGCTTCGCCCAGTGAGGCAGGGCCTGGGGCTGGGCGGAGGTGTGGAAGCTGGTCGAGGTGGCCAGGAAGGCGGGCAGGGCGGTCTCGAAGGAGAAGTCGCGGCCGTTCTTCTTGGACAGCAGCAGGGTGCGAAGGTCGGAGTCGAGCAGCATCAGCTGCTCGGCGGGGATGCAGCCCTGATTTTCGGGCAGCTGGCCCATGATGAGGTCGCAGCTTTCCGTGGGCTGGCTGAAGGGCATGACCGCTATGGAATAGCGGGGGCTGAAGACTCTGGGCACCTCGGCCGTGGTCTTGGGCTGACGCTGGCAGCCCAGGCAGAGCGCGAGGCAGACAATGGTCAGAAGGGCGATAACGCGCAGACGAAGCATGTGAGGCGACCTCCTTTGAGGCAGAGCTCGGCGTTGCGGCGGGGAGCCGTGCCATCGGGCAGAGCGCCCGCGGCGCTGGAAGCCGTGCCGTGTGATTAGTCCTGGCCCGCGAAGTCTATCTGAATCTGTTCGGAAGATTCGTCCTGACGTTTGGCGATGGTGCCGATCTTCCAGGCCTTGTGGTTGAAGGCCTGGATGCGGTTGATGGCTTCCTCGACCTGCTCTTCGGGAATGACCAGAATGTAGCCGATGCCCGTGTTGAAGATCTGGCACATTTCGGCCCAGGACAGCTCGCCCGTTTCCTTGAGCCAGCGGAAGACCGGAGGCACGTCCCAGGAGCCGAAGGTGATGCGGGCCTCGACCTGGGAGGGCAGAACGCGCGGAATGTTGTCGTAGAAGCCGCCGCCGGTGATGTGGGCCATGCCCTTGATGGGCATGTCGCGCAGCAGGGACTTGATGACCTCCACATAGATGGCCGTGGGAGCCAGCAGCACGTCGGCGACACTGCGGCTCTCCTCGCCCGGGAACGGATCGTCGCCCTGCAGGCCGGATTTCTCCAGAATCTTGCGCACCAGCGAGAAGCCGTTGGAATGCACGCCCGTGGAGGCGATGCCGACAATGGCGTCGCCCACCTTGATGTTGGAGCCGTCAATGAGTTTGTCGTTGTCGACCAGGCCCACGGCGAAGCCGGCCAGGTCGTACTCGCCCTCGCCGTACATGTCGGGCATTTCGGCGGTCTCGCCGCCGAGCAGGGCGCAGGCGGACTGCTTGCAGCCCTCGGCCACGCCGGCGATGACCGTTTTGGCCACAC
Organism: Desulfovibrionaceae bacterium; assembly: GCA_030539415.1. Lineage (GTDB taxonomy): Bacteria > Desulfobacterota > Desulfovibrionia > Desulfovibrionales > Desulfovibrionaceae > Desulfovibrio. Next base: position 726 of record JAUNSE010000361.1, on the reverse strand, counting down.
TGATGTCCAGCTTGCCGGTGGCGAAATAGTCCAGGAAGAACAGCGGAACGGCGCCCTGCACGAGGATGTCGTTCACGCTCATGGCCACCAGGTCGATGCCCACGCTGTCGTGCCGGTTGAAGCGGAAGGCCAGCTTGAGCTTCGTGCCCACGCCGTCGGTGGAGGACACGAGAACGGGAGAGCTCATGCCGCTGGTGTCCGGGCGGAAGAGGCCGCCGAAGCCGCCGATATCGGAAAGGACCCCCTTGGTGTGGGTCTGGGCGACCAGATCCTTGATGGAAGTCACGAGGGCGTTGCCGGCCTCGATGTTCACACCGGAGGCTGTGTATGCTTTGGAACGTTCAAGAGACATAGGGTACTCCTTGTTGAGGGAATACAGTATCAGAAATTGCTTGTTTACCCAAGAGGCGCGAGGCGCAGGCAGGAACTTTTGCCCTTGCCGGCCGCCTGCTGCGCGAACGGCCATATTTGCAGAAAATCCCGCTTCTGTCAGCCTCTGATTCGCCCTCCGGCCGGGTTCGCGCCCGCGCCGGATTCGGATCTGCATGCCATGCGCGCTTCCCGCCCGGCCGCATTGAGTCCTTCATGACGGAACGGATGCTTTTGCGTCTTGTCAGCCCGGGCCGGAAGGAACGGCCGGCGGACGCCGCGCCGGCGGGGCTTGAAGGAGCGCGCGTCATTGTCTACGCTGAAGGCCGGCCCGGACAGGGCGGGAGGTGCGTCATG
>JAUNSE010000360.1 GCA_030539415.1 Desulfovibrionaceae bacterium | reverse complement strand
CTGAGTCATTACAGCATCTCCTCCAGCTCGGCCAACCCTGCGGATATCTGCGTCTCCAGCTCATTCAGATCAGCCATAATCTCCGTTGTGGAAGGATACTCTACAGCCGCATATTCCACCTGCTTGTACTTGTTGATGGAGAGGTCATAGCTGTTGGCAACTATCTCGGCCTTGTCCACAAAAAAGGACTTCTCTGTACGGGCGCGGCCGGCCTCGCCTTCCAGGTTCGAGAAGCGGGCCACAATGTCGGGTATGTCGTTCTGGTCCACCGGGGCGCGCTTGTCATCCAGCGAGAAGCCGTCAGCCTGCATGTCATAGAACCAGACCTTGTCCGTGCCGCCGGCCGCCGTCTTGGTGAAGACCAGCACCGCCGTGGACACGCCCGCATACGGCTTGAACACACCGGAAGGCATGGAGATGACTGCCCGCAGCTGGTGGTTCTCCACGATTTCCTTGCGGATGGCCACATGCGCCTTGCTTCCGCCGAAGAGCACACCGTCCGGAACAATGCAGGCACACTGCCCACCCTTCTTCAGCAGGCGCAGGAACAGCGCAAGGAAGAGCAGCTCCGTCTTCTTGGTATTAGTGACTCTTTTCAGATTGTCGCTGATGCTTTCGGCATCGATGCTGCCCTTGAACGGCGGGTTCGCCAGGCACATGGTGAACTTCGAGCCGACCGTGTTGTCCTTGGAGACACTGTCCTTGTAGCTCACATCCGGCTTGTCGATGGAATGGAGCATGAGATTCATGGCCGAGAGACGCAGCATGGTCGGGTCGGTGTCATAGCCGGTGAAGGCCGGTCCGGCGAAGTGCTTCCACTGCTCCGGCGTCATCTTGCTTTCGTACTTGGCACGGATGTACTCCGAGGCCGAGATGAGGAAGCCGGCAGTGCCGCAGGCCGGGTCGCAGATGATGTCGTCTGGTTTGGGCCGCAGAAGGGCTACCATCATGTCGCGTATCTGCTTGGGGGTGCGGAACTGGCCGTTGCGTCCTGCGGTGGACAGTTTGCTGAGCATGTACTCATAGAAGTCGCCCTGCATGTCCAAACCCGTGAGGTCATGCTCATACAGCTCGTCCAGTCCGGTGATGACCTTCTGCAGGACCTGCGGCGTAGGCATGAGGAACACCGCATCCTTCATGTAGCGGGCAAACGCTGTCTCCTTCGTGTCGCCGTCCTCGTTCGGCAGTTCGATGAGATTGCCGTTCTTGTCGAAATCAGGGAGCTGTCCGCCCTTCATGGCCTTGATGGCCGGAAACACGCGCTGGGAGATGATGTCGAAGATAAGGCGGGCCTCAAGATGCTTGAACTTGCTCCAGCGCATGGACTGCCCTGTCGGCGTCTGCGGGAAGATCTTCTTGCCGGTCTCGCCAAAGGCTTCCATGCTCTCGATTTCCTGTTCCTTGACATCCAGGGAACGGATGAACATCAGATAGGTCAGCTGCTCGATGACGGTCAGAGGATTGGCAAGTCCGGCGGAGAAGATGTCCAGCCAGATTTTGTCGACTTTGTTTTTGATGGCGCCCGTAATCATGAATTCCTCGTGTGTTGGAAAGGTTGTATGGTCTTGGCCGTCAGTAGAGGTAGCATAAACGCCCCCGGACGGGAAGTGCACCAGCCGAAGCACCCGGTCTCAAGCCGCACAGCAGCGCCTTTCGGTCCCACGTCTTTCCACATAGGAAGCAGGGGCCTGCCCCATCGGCCATGGTACTGCAGTCCGGGCCGGTGAAGCTGAACCTCACGGCATTTGCCGGCAACCGCCGAGCCCGTTCTGGTCCTGGCCCCGAGCCCGATCAACGCCGACTGTGGCCAGGGGCCCAGGCTATGCCACCGCCTCCAACCTGCGCAAGGTCGGCGGCACGCGCGGCGGGAACGCTGCCGTGCCGCACAAGACCGGTCCCGCTCCTGCAGAGATGCCCGAATTGTGTCTTGACGGACGGGGCCTCCCTGGACAAGACTGGAATCCGGTCAATGCACACAAACATCCACGAGATGCAGAACTGACATCTGTCAGAAACATGCAGTCATCTGGAAGGAGAAGAGCATATGGAACGAGTGGTGAAATTCCTGAAGGACGCGGAAATCTATTACCTTGCGACTTGCGAGGGCGATCAGCCCAGGGTGCGTCCCTTCGGCACGGCCCATGTCTTCGAGGGAAAGCTGTACATCCAGACCGGCAAGGTGAAGGATGTCTCGAAGCAGATCATGGCCAATCCCAAGGTGGAGATCTGCGCCTTCAAGGGCGGCGAGTGGATTCGCGTGGCCGGCGAGCTGGTCGAGGACGACCGTCTGGAAGCCCGCGAGTCCATGCTGGAAGCCTACCCGTCCCTGAAGCGCATGTACGCCGCCGATGACGGCAACACCCAGGTGTTCTACTTCAGGAATGCCACCGCGACCATCAGCGCCTTCACGCACGGGCCGGAAGTGATTCAGTTCTAGGCAAGCCATCTGATACTTTTGTTCATCGGACGTCCGCAGTGCGTCCCGCAATTCAAAAACCTCCGCCTTCTGCGGAGGTTTTTCTGTTTCCCGATGCGCCGGTGCGGCAACTCACTCAAAAGAACGCCATGCCCCCGGAAGACCTTGCCTGCCCAAAGGCCTGCCCTGCCTGTCAGGCCAGCAACGTGTAGGCCCCGGCCATGGTGCGCATCTCCTCTGCCTTCGCGCCGGCCCTGACCGCCTCCTCCCGCCAGTGCGACACGGCCGCGCGCACTTCGGCCAGGCGCCGCACGGCCGCCCCCTGCGTCAGGGCAAAGAACTCCGCAGCCTCCAGGGCGTCGCGCAGGCTGAAGGGCCCTGCCTCGTCAAAGACGGCCGTCTTCGCCACCGGGGCCGCCTCTGCGGGATGAGTGTTTTCGAGGTCATAGACG
>JAUNSE010000359.1 GCA_030539415.1 Desulfovibrionaceae bacterium | reverse complement strand
CGCCTCTGGTGAGGCAGCAGGTGGCCTTGAGGTCGGCTCCGGCGCCGAACGAGCAGGCGTCCGCCTCCCTGCCCAGAGGGGTGGGCGAGGGGACGTAGCCTCTGGCCCGGCGGAAAAAGAAAGGCTCCGCCTCGCCGGAGATGGGGTTTCGGCTGCACGCGACGACGCTGTCATCCACGCGGCAGAGGATGTCGCGGTTGTGGAGGAGAAAGTCGTCGGCGATGTGCCGCAGACGCGCAAGGGCTTCGCGGTTGCCCAGACAGATGGGGTCTCCGCTGTCATTGCCCGATGTCATGACCAGCACGGGTGCCGGCCGGCCAAGTCTGAGGCATTCTCCGGCGAGATGGTCGAAAAGAACCACATGCAGCGGCGTGGTGGGGAGCATGACGGCCAGGGTGGCGATGTCCGGAGCCACTTCTGGCGGCAGGACACGCTCCTTTGCCTGCAGGATGACCGCAGGTCTGGCCGGGGAGGCGAGAAGCTCCGCTTCGGCCTCGTCGATGAGACAGAGGGTGCGGGCAGTCTCCAGGTCGCGGACCATAAGGGCAAAGGACTTGTGAGGACGGTTCTTGCGCTGTCTCAGCGTTCCGAGTGTTCCGGCGCTGCGGGCATCACAGGCCAGCTGAAAGCCGCCAAGCCCCCTCAGGGCCAGAATGCGTCCTTCGAGGAGGCAGACGCAGGCCCGTTCCAGCGCGTTTTCCATGGTCTGCTCCGTCAGTTCGCTCCGGCCGGCAAGGGCCTCCTCATGGGAGACAAACCAGAGCCTGGGGCCGCAGGCGGGACAGGCAACCGGCTGGGCGTGGAAGCGGCGGTCAAGCGGATCTCCGTACTCTTTGGCACATTCCGGACACATGGGGAAGCAGGCCATGGACGTGACTGCCCTGTCATAAGGTATGGAGCGGGTGATGGTGTATCTCGGCCCGCAGTTGGTGCAGTTGGTGAAGGCATACCCGTGGCGGCGGTTCTCCGGGTCGCGCATGTCGGCTGCGCAGTCGGGACACAGTCCCACATCGGGACTGATCAGCACATTGTGCCCGTGATGACCGTGGCTCATGACAATGCGGAATTCGCTCTCCCCGCGCACGATGGCGGTTTCCTCACTCTCGAGACCGGTCAGTCTGGCCAGAGGTGGAAGCTGTTCCCTCAGCAGGACGGGGAATCTGCGGACATCCCCGGCTCTGCCCTGCACTTCGACAAGCACGCCCTCGCTGGTATTGCCGACGCTGCCGGTCAGGTGCAGTTCGGCCGCAAGGCGGTAGATGAACGGTCTGAAGCCGACGCCCTGGACCTGCCCCTGGGCAAGCAGTCTGAGCCTGAGGATTTGTTCGGGACGGGCAGCTGAAGAACATGCCTGAGAACGGGCATCGATTTGGGACATGGCAGGCTCACGCTCGGGAGACAGGTGTGCAGTTTGAGGTATGGAACAGGAACTTGTACTTCTTCTCTAACTTTTTACCCGCTGCGTGACAATGCGGTTCGACAGGAAACATTGCCGCATGATGGCGTGGCGGTCATGTTGCAATATCGGAAAACTGGTGTTCCGGCACTTCACAGTCTTCTGTAACCGCCTTGCATCTCAATGGACCTGAGTGTAGAGCAGGAAGCAGCGGAATTCGCGCCTGCACTGAAATGCTGTTCCGCTGCATCTGACTTGCAATGGGGGAATCCATGAGTTCTGAAGGAAATATTTTTGCCAGGCTGCTGCGCAGAAAAAGTGACGCAGCAACGGACGGCGACGGCGCCGTCCGGGCCGATGCGGCTCCGGAGATCGACAGCGCGCCAAGGGTGGAATGCCACGTGCAGCTGCCGGAGGAAGTGGTGAGGCAGCTGTGCCGCCGGCCTTTCTGCCGCCGGCATCCCCTGCTCTGCGGCCTGCTTGCCCTTGTCATTCTGGGCTTTGCCGCGAAGGGGCTTTGCTCCATGTCTTCGGGCGACACATCCGCGCTGGCCGAGGAACCGGCTCTCGCTCTGATCAAGATAGACGGACCGATCAGCGATGTATCCGACAACCTCGACTGGATCACGCAGGTGCGTCTGGACGAAAACATTGTCGGCGCGATTGTGCGTGTCGATTCTCCCGGAGGCGATGTCGCCGCCTCCGAGGAGCTCTACACCGCACTGCGCTCCCTGGCAAAGACAAAGCCGGTGGTCGTTTCCATGGGCAGCGAGGCCGCGTCGGGCGGCCTCATGGTCAGCATGGCGGCTGAGCGCATCTATGCCAATGCGACGACCGTGACGGGCTCCATTGGCGTGCGCATGGATTTTCCGCAGCTGAAGAGACTGCTGGACACCATCGGCGTGGGGCAGGAAACGCTGACAACCGGTCCCTACAAGGCCGCGGGTGACCCGTCCCGCACGCTGACCGAGGAGGAGCGCCGCTATTTCAACGCTCTCATTCAGTCCATGTTTGAGGAATTTGTCAGCATCGTCGCCGAGGGGCGGCACATGGACAGGGAGGCCGTGCGCGCTCTGGCCAACGGCAAGATCTACACCGGCCGGGAGGCCGTTGCCAACGGTCTCGCGGATGAAATCGGCGGCTTCAGCGAGGCGCATCAGTGGCTCTGCGAGAAGACCGGCGTGGATATTCGGGACGAGCTCGTGACCATGCCAGAGGAGGGCCCGGAGGTGGACAAGTTCGTCTCCTCCTTCCTGCAGCAGATTCTGTCCGGGCTTGCCGGCTCTGTGCGCCATGAGCAGGCGCCGGCCTTCAGGATGGAAAGATAGCCCGGCAGCGCTCCGCGTCTGTCCAGGGGATTGGAGGGGACAGGCTGTCAGCCTGTCCCCTTTTCTGTCCTCTCCGCACTTTGACATAATCTATACTTCCCGCCCAGATTTTGTACCCACATTTTGGGCCTAGGAAGGTATTGGA
>JAUNSE010000008.1 GCA_030539415.1 Desulfovibrionaceae bacterium | reverse complement strand
AACATCAGTTCGTGCATTGTACCTGCCAGGCATTCCGCGTCAAGAAGGGCATCGGCCGGCAGGGAAAGCTTCTGAGGGGCGGATTGCTCCGCCCTCCGCCGCCCGCCGCCGAGGACAGGCGCGCGTGCCGCGGAGAAAAAATTTTGCGCTTGACAAAATTGCCGCGCCGCGGCGAGTATTTATAGTTTGCAGATCACTTTTCAGGCCTGTCATGCCCCGGCATGCCGGCCCAGGCCCCAGAGATTCCCTTCATTCAGCAGGCCGGCGCCTGCGGGAGCACATTTGATGAATAAGGAGACCAGGCAGCGCATTGTCATCGAGATGGATGACAACCTGCCCGTGCACTACACTCACGGCTTCATCGGCGGCCCCAATCAGCTCAACGAAATAGAGATCAATCTGTATTCCGAGTGCGAGGATCTGCCCGGCCCCGCCGACCTCACCCTCACCGAGGACGGACAGGTGCTGACCGACACAACCTATGACGAACCCGACCGCGCGCGCGTCAGAACCATCCATACCCGGACCGTCATCGACGCGTACACCGCCCGCAGCCTGGCGAGGTGGCTGTACGCTCAGGCCGACAGGGTCGATGGCATCGCGCCGTCCGACCCGTTCGACCCGGACGCGGATCATTACTATATGCCGTAGCGGGCATTTTCGGATCTCTCATGAACTTTCACATCATCACTTTCGGCTGTCAGATGAACGTGGCCGACTCAGAATGGCTTGCCGGCATGCTGGAAGGCCGCGGCATGACCCGCGTCGGCACGGCGGCCGAAGCGGACGTTGTCCTGCTCAACACCTGCTCTGTGCGCGAGAAGCCCGAGCTCAAGGTACGCAGCGCCCTGGGCCGCGTCCTGCAGGAAACGGGCGGCAGGCGCTCCGTGCTCGTGGGCGTGGCCGGCTGCGTGGCCCAGCAGCTCGGAGAGACGCTGTACTCCTACTCGCCCCAGGTGCGCCTGGTGGCCGGCACGGATCAGACCGCCAGCATTCCGGACGCGGTGGAGCTCCTGGCCGGCAGTCCGGGCAGAACCCTCTGCCTGACCGGCTTCACCAAAACCTACCACGAGCGCCCGCAGGCAAAGGGCGCCCAGTCGCCGACAGCCTTTGTGAACATCATGCAGGGCTGCGACAATTTCTGCACCTACTGCATCGTGCCCTTCACGCGCGGCCGCCAGAAGTCGCGCGCGGCCTCCGCCGTGGTGGACGAGTGCCGCAGCGTGCTCGAGGCCGGAGCCAGGGAGATCACCCTTCTCGGCCAGAACGTCAACGCCTACGGCAAGGACAAGACCGGCGACGGCACCTCCTTTGCCGAGCTGCTGCGCCGGGTCTGCGCCCTGGACCCGACGGCCCGCATACGCTATGTGACGCCCCATCCCAAGGACATGACCGCCGAGGACGTGGCCGCCTTCGCCGAGCTGCCCAATCTCTGCCCGCGCCTGCATCTGCCCATGCAGGCCGGCGCGGACCGCGTGCTCAAGCGCATGAACCGCCGCTACGACCACGAGCGCTTCGCCGCCCTGGTGGACGACCTGCGCCGCGCGCGCCCAGATCTGGCCCTGTCCACCGATCTCATAGTGGGCTTTCCCGGCGAGACCGAGGAGGAATTTCAGGAGACGCTGGCCATGGTCCGCCGCTGCGGCTTCATGAGCAGCTTCTCCTTCTGCTATTCGGACAGGCCCGGCACCAGGGCCTCCACGTTCCTGGACAAGATCGCGGCCCCGGTGCAGCTCGACCGTCTGCAGCGCCTGCAGGCCCTGCAGGACGAGCTGACCGGCGAGTGGCTGGCTGGCCGCGTGGGTCAGCGGACGGAAGTTCTTGTCGAGCAGCAGAGCCCGAAGCAGGGCGGCGGTGCCGGCGTCAGCTGGCAGGGGCGCGATCCCTACGGCGCCCTGGTGCATGTCGCGCTTGCCGAAGGCGAGAATCCGGTCGGCCAGGTCGTGCCGGTCACCATCACGTCCGCCTTCAGGCACAGCCTGCATGCCGAGCGTCTTGTCTGAGCGGCCCGCCCGGACCGCGTCGGACAACGCTGACCGACACCGAAGACAGCATGAAGACGGCCGCCCGCGCCTCCACAGCATGGAGCGCGGACGGCCTCTCTGTTTTTTCTGCGGAACAGGCAGGCGAATCCGCCTGACTGCGGCTGCCGCTAGCGCAGGGTGATGAGCAGGGCCATCTTGAAGCGGCCGTCGGCCTTCACGCTGTGCAGTCCGTTCTTCGCGAAGCGGAAGTTCTCGCCGGCCCGCAGGACATGCTCGGCTCCTTCGTAGCCGATGACGGCCTGTCCCTCCAGGGCGAAGATCAGGGCATCGCCCGGCGCGCGGTGCGGAGAGAGGGACGTACCCTCGTCAAAGGCCATGAGCACAAACTTCATGGCGTCATTGGACGCGATGTCCATGTTGACGATGCTGCCCTCCTCGTAGGGCAGAAGATCCGCGAGTCTGACCGCTTCGCCGGCCTTGAGCGCGCTGTTCATGAGAATATCCTCCTGAGGCATGATTTCCGTGAAGACGAGTCCGTTCCGAGTCGAGACGCCGCACAGGGTGCCGGGACAGACCGCGAGCAGCTCTCCCTCCCCGAGAGGACGTCCGGCCCCTCGGCACCGACATGAAAGACTCCGCTGCCTGCGCAGCCAAGATACAGAACCGGGCTTGCGTAGGTTTCCGGGGTGATGTCCGTCCCCGCGCCCAGGGAGAAGCAGACCACCGACGTCTCTTCGGCCGCAGGCCTGACCGGCGTCGAAATGGTCAGGCCCTCCCTGGGCGGATGCTGGCGCGCCATGGAAAAAGTCTGTCCAAACATGCTCTGTCCTCCTGGCGGACGGTTCCGTGCCATGGACAGGTCCGCCTGTCCGGGCCCTGTCCTCCGTCCCCTTGATTTCGTGAGCGCACTGTTACAGAATATTTCAAACAAATATGTTTGAAATCAAACAAAATGGGCAAATCATGAAAAAATATCTCGGCCTGCTCAAAAACCATCCCATCTTCCAGGGGCTGACAGAGGACGAGACAGCCGCCCTGCTCGACTGTCTTCAGGCTGTCAGCGCGGCAAAAAGGACCGGCGAATACATTTTCAGAATGGGAGACCCGGTCTCGGCCATGGGCCTGGTCCTGTCAGGCTCGGTCTTGGTCACGCAGGAGGATCTGTGGGGAAACCGCAGCATCCTCGCGAAGATCTCCGCCGGCGGCGTCTTCGGCGCCCCCTTCGCGGCCACGCCCGGGTCCCGGCTCGGCGTGAACGTGGCGGCCGACAGCGACTCCGAGATTCTGTTTCTGCAGGTGAGCAGGCTGCTGACATCGTGCAGCTCGGCATGCGACTTCCACGCCAGGGTCATCCGCAACTTCGTTGCCGTCCTTTCCGGCAGGCTGATGGCCCTGAACGACAAGGTGACGCACATGAGCAGGCGCAGCACCAGGGACAAGCTGCTGTCCTATCTCTCGGCCGAATCCTTCCGACAGGGCGGGCGCGTCTTCGACATCCCCTACAACCGCCAGCAGCTGGCCGACTACCTGTGCGTGGACAGGGCGGCCATGTCCGTGGAACTGTCCAGACTGCAGAAGGACGGCATTCTGAACTGCCGGAAGAACCATTTCGAGCTGCTCCAGTCCGCCGCGTTCCTGCAGGATGCAAGACCCTGAACACTGTCCGGAAGAGACTGGCCGGCCCGCATCCGGCAGACGGGGCCTTTTTTTGACCGTACGGTTATATCCGTACTGGAAGCCCCGTATCTGTCCGCACGGCACTATCCTCCATCCCCAAACGCCCCCGCTTTCTCCCTGGCGCCGGACACCTCTGCTGCAGAAGGTCGCGTCGTTCCGCTTCGGTCCCAACGTCTTCAGGATCAAGTATTTAACCGTTCGGTTAAAATCCGGTTAAAATCTATTTCTCCGTGCGGCGGTCCGGCAGAGCGCCCGAAATCCTGTCCGCACCGGCAAATTTGACCGTACAGTTACAAATCGCTATATAACGATGACAGATCCTCCGTCTGCCCCCTTTTCCAGTGGCAGCGGTCCGCATGCGCGCCCGCCAATCCGGCCTTCGCGCGGCTCACGCAGCCCGCTTCCGCACTGCAGGAGAATTGCCATGGCCTCCAAAGAAAAACCGCTCTTTCCGATACTGTTCTACAATGCCAGGGGACTTGGAGAAGCCATCAAAAAGGTGCGCCGCCTGCGGGGCGTGACGCAGCAGGAGCTTTCCCAGTGGTCAAAAACAAGCGTGAAATTCATCAGCAATGTCGAGAACGGCAAGGAGACTGCCGAGATAGGCAAGATCCTCACGCTGCTGCGTGTGCTTGATGTGGGCATGAACCTGACCAACCTGCGGCTTGAGGACTAGCCCGTCCTGCAGAGCGCCTGCGCTTCCGCCTCAACCTGCCGCCGTGCCCGGCGGCGGATGCGGGAGCATGCGGAAGCCGGCTCTTCCTGCCTGTCGGACGACGCGCGGAACCAGTGCGGAAGCGTCCCGAAACTTGACCGTACGGATAAAAACAGGATCCCGCGCCCTCTTCCGGGCTGCGGGATCCCGAGTGAATGCCATCCGCACGCACGCGGACGCGCGGTCTGTCCGCCACTATTTCAGCAGGGAGACCAGCTCGGCGGCCGTCATCTTCGTGTAGACCTTTCCGTCCACGACCAGGGCCGGCATCTTTTCGACCCCGTAGTACGAGCAGACCTCGGTGCTCTGGAAGAGGTTCACGTTGCCGGCGTCATAGACGTATCTGGCCACCTCGCTCTGATCCTTTTCCGGCACCGCGGGCCTGAAGCGGGACATGCCCGTGAAGACCATGGGATAGTCCTTGGGGGTCACGACGGCGTCGTATTCGTCGCGGAAGACGCGCTCGGCACCCAGCCTGCGCTGACCGGCCTTGACCTCGTCCCAGCGGCGCAGGGCCCAGGTGACATAGTCCACGGCCTGTCCGGGACGCTCCCTGGCGGCCCAGATGGCCAGGCCCGTCAGGTCCATGGCATAGGCCTCGTTCGAGCGGCCGAAGAGCACCACTCTCGCGGCAGAGGCCGGCACCTTCGCCACGGCGCCGCGCACGGCCTCCCACAGGGGACGGCTGGCCGGCGAGGCGAAGTCCAGCAGCACCAGCACTTCGTGCCCGGCACCGGGGGTGCCGTACAGGCAGGGATAGAGTTCCTGGCGGGAATGCTTTCTGTAGGCGGTGTCCGCCGCTATGCTGCGGGGACGGCCGCCCAGGGCCTTGAGAATTTCGGCTTCGTCGCCCTGGGGCGTTCTGGAGGCCGGCAGGGGCTTGCCCGTGTAGGTGTTGAAGGCATTGGCGTCGTTGTCCGCCGCCGCGGGCGCGGGCTGGCCCATCAGGGCCAGAGCCAGAAAAAGCCCGCATGCCAGGCGGGCGGCAGGAGCGCAGAGCAGTCTGTTCACGAAACAATCCTTTTTTTCGGCGCGGGGCGGCTCCTTCCCGCACCGGACAATCCGGGGCGGAAGGCGGACGCCGCGGCGCCGCAGCAAGAAAAAGGGAAGATCGCTCTTCCCGGACTGAATGGCTGATATCGGAGGACGAACGTCAGGCGTCCGCGGCATCGAGCACAGGGGCAAGACCGAACCTGGCCGCGGCCGCGTCGAGGTGGCTCAGCCAGATGTCCGCGAAGGCGGCGTTTTCCAGCACGCCGGCCTTCACGACCTCGCAGCTGCGTCCGTCTCGCTCGAGCAGGGAGCGTACCGAGCCCTCTCCCGCGCCGGCGATGTCGGACACGGTGTGCTTGCCTATGGACGAGAGGAAGGGAACCACCCACACCCGCGCGGAGGAGAGATGGGGCAGCACCGTCTCGATGCGCATGTTGCCGGACAGCGTGGCGATGTGCACGGCGCTGTCCCGCTCCCGCACGGCCGCGCAGAGCTGGGCGTAGCGGCTCTGGGCCGCGTGCGAGGCACCGTGCCCCACGAAGATCACGTCCTCGCCGGGCTCTCTTGCGGCGGGCAGGTGCGTGAAAATGGCCCGCGCGCACAGGGCGACGTCCTCGTCGCTGGCGAGCAGCGGCTGCCCCACGCTCACCGGAATGCCCAGCTCGCCGGAAACCGTTCTGGTCAGCTCCTCGACACTCTCGTTCTCCGTGGCCGTGATGATCTGCAGCGGCTGGGCGATGATGGGCGAAAAGCGCTCGAGCACCAGACGCTGTATGGCCTTGACCACGGAGTCGGACTTGCGCCTGACGTGCAGGGCCAGACGCGTGCGGATGTGGGCCGACGTGTAGGCCCAGCGCACCGGGATGCCGGGATAGCGGAGCCTGACCCTGGCCTCGAAGGTCCGCAGAGCGGCAAGCCCGCTGGCCAGACAGGACCCGTAGGCTATGAGAACGATGGCCGTTTTGTCTGCGGACATGGAGGCAGCCTCCTTTTGGGGGCAGCCCGCGGCGGCCTGCAGGACGGACCGCGGGGGACGATAGGAGAGACAAAAATTTTACGGCAGCCGGCGAAAGTCCGCAAGAGGCGGCGAAAAGCTCCTGTAACACGGACGCGGTGTTTACGCGGACCTGCGTTCGGGATAGGCTCACTCACAGTGCCCGGCGCACCTTTGCGCACGGCCGGCACAACACGCACCGACAGCCCAAGCCGCTGCCTGGAGGGCGGCAAGCGCCATGCGACCCAGACTCCCTCTCCATTTTCTGCTCTGCCTCCTGCTCTGCGCGGGTCTTGGCGCCTGCTCGCCGAAGCAGACCGCCAATCCCGCGCCCGCCACGGCCCTGCCCGAACCGCTGACGCTCGAGCACATCACCACTCTGACCGGAAAGGACATCTGCTCGCCCAAGTCGGTCATCTTCAGCGCGGACGGCAGCCGCTTCTACATCAATTCCCTGGAGGGCATGAAGACTGTTGTCTTCGACGCGGTCACCCTGCAGCAGCTCTCGGTCATCGAGCACTCGTTCGGCAGGGACGAGGCCCCGCTCTTTCTCAACGGCGAGAGCGCGGCCTTCGACTACCGCAACGCCTCGCGCAGGGACGAGGACGAGCTCAACTGCTTCGAGGGCAAACCCGTGGAATTCGCCCTGACCCACAGCGGGCGCTATCTCTGGGTCAGCTACTACCGCCGCAGCTGGGACCGCTACGCCAACTTCTCCTCGGCCGTGGCCGTGATCGACACGCTGAGCGGAAAAATCGTCCGGGTGATTCCGACAGGCCCCCTGCCCAAGATGCTGGCACCCTCTCCCGACGGCTCGACCATGGCCGTTGTTCACTGGGGCGACAATTCCATCGGCCTTCTGAACATCGCCTCTTCCGATCCGAAGGATTTCGCCTACACGCGGCTTCTGGTGGACGGCAAGCGTCTGCCGGTCAGCAATCTCATGGGCGACAGGGACGCGGTCTGCGGCTACTGCCTGCGCGGCGCGGCCTTCAGCGCGGACAGCCGCTATCTCTTCGTGGGGCGCATGCGCAACGGCGGCATCACGGTCTTTGACGTCACCACCGGCGAGCGCCTGGGCACCTTCACCGACATAGCCCCGACACCGCGCCACATCATTCTCAGCCGCGACGGCAGAAAACTCTATGTCACGTCCAATCACGCCGGCACTCTGACCGAGCTGGACGTCGCCGAGGTTATCGGCTGCGTGAAGAGCGGGCGGGCCAGGGCCTCCCGCAGCCGCAGTCTGCCCGTGGGAAAGCAGGCCAGAACGCTGGCGCAGTCGCCCGATGGAAAATACCTCTTCGCCGCCTGCAACCTGAGCACCGAGATTGTCGCCGTGGACATAGCGAAATGGGAGGTCGCCGCCTCGGCGCAGACCGCGCCCTACACGGTCGGCCTGGCCGTGAGCCCCAGGGGCGATCTGGCCGTCACCACCTCGCAGGGCCGCGGGGGACAGGGCGGCCATGCCGCGGACGTGTTCCGCGTGCATCCTCCGGTCGTGCCCGACGAGGCCCAGCTGGCCGAAGAGAGGAAGGCCGGGGCCGAAGCGGCCCGTGCGGAGTCTGCCGGGCAGACCGCCGCTCCCGTCGAGGTGCAGGCGCCCGCCGGCGAGCCGGCGGCGCCGGCCGAGCCGCCAGTGCCGCCCGCGAGGGGGCTGGACAGCGCCAACGACTAGCGCCGCCGCGCGCAGTCTGAAAAAAGCAGTGAGAAAGGGGAGGAGGCGTTTCTGACGCATCCTCCCCTTTCCTGTGCCGCGGGAGCCTTTTCCTGTGCCCGCGGCCGGTCATTCACGGCGGTCCCGGCGCTCAGGCCTGCTGGGGCACGCCCCCTCTGGACGAGCCGGCCAGAAAGCGGCGGTAGTCTATGCCGTACTTCTTCATCTTGTAGTAGATGACGCGGTAGGTGATGCCCAGATCCCTGGCCGCCTGATGGATGTTGCCGCGGGTGGTCTTCAGGGCGTCCACGATGAACTCCTGCTCCACCCTGGCCACGGTCTCCTCGAAGCCGGGCCTGGCCCCTTCCTGGGACGAGCGGCAGCTGGCCGCGCTCTGCAGGGTGGCGGGCAGATGGTGCGCGCGCAGGGTGGCGTCGTCGCAGACAAGGACCGCCCGCTCCATGACATTTTTCAGCTCGCGGATGTTGCCGGGCCAGTGGTACTGGAGCATGAGGTCGATGGCCGGCGTGGAGATGCGCTGCACGGGCCGCTCGTACTCGCGGCTGAAGGTCTGCAGATAGTGCTCGGCCAGAGGCAGGATGTCCTCCGGCCGCTCGCGCAGGGGCGGAATGAAGACCGGGAAGACATTGATGCGGTAGTAGAGATCCTCGCGGAAGAGCTGCTGCTCGACCAGAGTCTCCAGCGGCCGGTTGGTGGCGCAGACCAGGCGCACATCCACGCGCAGGGTGCGCGTCTCGCCCAGAGGCTGAATCTCGCCCTCCTGCAGGGCGCGCAGCACCTTGGCCTGGGCGTTCGGCGAGAGATCGCCGATTTCGTCCAGAAAGAGCGTGCCGCCGTCGGCCTGCTGGAACAGGCCCTGCCTGTTCTGCAGGGCGCCGGTGAAGGCGCCCTTCTTCCAGCCGAAGAGCTCGCCCTCGACAAGGTCGGCCGGCAGGGCCGCGCAGTTGAGGCGGACAAGGGGCTGGGAGCGGCGGGGGCTTGCCGAGTGCAGGGCCTGCGCCATGAGCTCCTTGCCCACGCCGGACTCGCCGCGCAGAAGCACGGTGGCCTTGCTCGGACCGGCCTGGCCTATCTGGCGCAGGACGTTGCGCATGCTCTTGGAGATGGCCACGATCCCCTGATCGTTGCGGACAGGGAGGTCGTCCGGCTGCATCTGAAAGTGGCGGCGCACCAGGTCCTCCTGCAGCCAGGCCACCTGGCGGCCCACCAGGGAGGCGACGGTTTCCAGGAAGCGGCAGCGCAGGGCGAGCTCATCGGCCGGGGCCGTGGGCGTGTCCACGCTCAGCGTGCCTATGGTCTCGCGGCCTCCGGCGCCGTTTTCCACGCGGACCGGCACGCAGATGAAGGCAAGGTGCTCCATTTCCTCCTCGCTTCGGCCGAAGAGGCGGTTGCGGAAATCGGACTGATTGTGCATGCACGGCACAATCATGGACTCGCCGGCGGAAAAGACCCGGCCGGTGATGCCGGTGCCCGGAGCGTAGGCCGCATCGGGCGAGTCGGCCCGGCCGCTGAACAGGGAGAGGCGAAGCACGCCGGACTCCGGGTCCTGCACCATGATGTGCGGCCGGTCAAAATGCATGTTTTCTGTGAGGGCGTTCAGGAGCTCGCGCAGACATTCCTGGAAGGAATGCCCCGGCTCCAGAGCGGTCAGCACCCGGCCAAGCGTGTCCAGGCACTGAGAGGTGGTCATGGAGTCTGATAGATGTTCTGACACGGTCATCTCTCTGTGAGGGTGAACGACAACCGCGGGGGAGACGTGCTGTCTTCAGGGGGGATCAGGAAGAGACCTTGCGCGCGGCACAGGGCCGCTGCGGTCGGTGCGGGGGGATGAGGAGAACCGGCCGGGAGGGGGGATGGCTGGCCGGGAGGCGCCGAGGACGGATGCCCGGCGCGGACGTATGATACAAAATTGGCCCGACAGCGCAAGGCCATGAAAATTTGTCCGGAAAAACACGGAAATCGGCCATGACAGCGGGTCGGGACTTGATACACAAGATAATGGCGCAAGTCAAAAGAGGCGGAGTCGGACCTGCCGGACAGCCAGTCATTCTTCTGCAAATGCGCCTGATTGCTTGATCAATGAACTTCTGACGCTTTTCGACAGAAGCCGTGCGCCCGGAAGGGGACGAAGGCGAAACACGACGAAAAGGGTACAAATTTGTATTATGAATTAATTAAGCAATCACAAGCAGCTGCATTCGTTTCGTCAGATACCGCAGTTTTTGTCGAAACAGATAACTTCCAAAATGTCTTTTTTTCTCTGCAAGTCCGATCTGCCAAAAATCAAATAATCAAAGTAATTTCATATTATTAGCAAAAATAATCAAATTTGGCACGCTTCCTGCTTTATACAGGGCAGGCCGCACCCCTTTGGTGAGGATGGGCCTCCAACATCATCGCCTGCAAGGAGACATATCATGAAGAGACGTGAATTTCTGAAAAATGCCGGTATCGGCGCCGGCGTTGCCGCCGCTGCCGCCGCGGGTGTGGCCGTCAACAGCACGGAAGCCAAGGCTGCCAAGGCCCCGATCAAATGGCGCATGCAGACCTATGCCGGCGCAGCTCTCGCCGAGCATGTCATCAAGCCGCAGATTGACGCCTTCAACAAGGCCGCCAACGGCGAAATGGTCATCGAGCTCTACACCTCCGACCAGCTGGTTCCCACCAGCGAACTTTTCCGCGCTGTTCAGAACGGCACCATCGATGCCTGCCAGGCCGATGAAGACTCCATGTCCTCGCCTGCCGATATCGCCATCTTCGGCGCCTACTTCCCGTTTGCCACCCGCTACTCCCTGGACGTGCCCGCCCTGTTCGAGCACTGGGGTCTGAATGAAATCTGGAAGGAAGCCTACAAGGAAGTGGGCGGCGTCGAGTGGCTGGGTGCCGGCTCCTGGGACCCCTGCAACTTCGCCACCACCAAGCCCATCAAGAGCCTGGCCGACCTCAAGGGCCTGCGCGTCTTCTCCTTCCCCACCGGCGGCCGCTTCATGAGCCAGTTCGGCGTGGTGCCCATGAGCCTTCCCTGGGAAGACATCCAGGTCGCCCTGCAGACCGGCGAGCTTGACGGCGTGTGCTGGTCCGGCATCACCGAGGACTACACCTCCGGCTGGTCCGAATACTGCAAGTACTACCTCACCAACAACATTTGCGGCGCCTGGATCGGCTCCTACTTCGCCAACAGCAAGAAGTGGGCTCAGGTTCCCGAGCATCTGAAGACCCTGTTCAAGCTCACCTGCGACTCCTCTCACTACTACCGCCAGCACTGGTACTGGTGGGGCGAGGCTCAGTACCGCGTCAACGGCGGCAAGATGCAGCTCACCTCCATTCCGGACGCCGAATGGGCCCAGGTTGAAGCTGCCGCCCACAAGTTCTGGGACGACGCCGCCAAGAGAAGCAAGCGCTGCGCCAAGGTTGTCGAAATCCTCAAGGCCTACAACGACCAGATGATCAAGGCCGGTCGTCCGTACCGCTACTAATTTCTCTCCCACACACATACCATAACTCCACCTGTTCCTCCGGCCGGCGGGGCCGCCCGCCGGCCAGCTTTCAAAAGCGCAGAAGAGAATCAACATGCCTTCCATCGTCAGAACATACATCCGCTTCGCGGACGGGCTGAGCACCCTGGTGGGAAGAATCGCCCTGTACATCGTCTTCGTCATGATGGCGATTCTGCTCTATTCCACTGTTTCCCGGTACATTTTCGACTCTCCCATCATATGGGGCGTGGAAATGGCCCAGTTCTGCATGGTTTCATATTACATCCTGGGCGGCGGCTTCGCTCTGCTGCTCAACTCCCATGTCCGTCTGGACGTCTTCTACTCGCGCTGGAGCCCGCGCAAGCAGGCCAAATCCGATGTCTACACCTCGATTTTCCTGCTGCTCTATCTGGGCTTCCTGCTCTGGGGCTGCATCTCCAGCACCATGTACTCCATCCAGTTCAACCAGCACAACAACACCGCCTGGTCCCCGGCCGTGTGGCCCGTCAAGGTCATCATGGGCTTTGGCATCGTGGTGACCCTGCTGCAGGCCGTCTCCGAATTTTTCAAGGCGATTGCCCGCTCCAAGGGAATTGAAGTGGATGACACTATCCCCGAACGCCTGCTCATCGAGGAAAGTGAAAGCGGCGACAAGGCCGCTGTCGAAGAAGCTCCCGAACGGATCCCCGCCTTTCCCGGCCTGCCCATGCCCGAACTGGCCATGAACCACTTCCGCGCCGTGAAGCAGACCCTCGTCAAAAATCACTCCTGACAGCCCGCGGGCGAATGTCCCAAAGCCCGCGCCTGACAGGCAGCCTGACTCTCTCCTGCCTTCGGTTTCCTCTCTCCACTCCTGCGCTTCCGGCATCCCTGCGGCCCTGCTCTCCGCGGGGATGCCGGAACTCCAACCGGCCGGCGGCCCAGGGTCTGAGGCCTGTCCGCAGCCGGTCATTTTTTTTTGCCGCCCCGCCAGGGGTCGGGCGTTCCGCCAGAGTCCATGTCCGCATGTCCAGCGGTGCGCTTTCCGCCTTCTCTCCCCCCCACTCAAGAACCCATGCCTGCCATGGGCGCGTATCGCAAAAGGAACCGGGTCATGTTCGATCTGACCATGAATTTATCCTACGAGGCCATAGCACTCCTGCTCTTCCTGTCCATGGGCATGCTCATGCTCACCGGCCAGCGCGTCTTTGCCGCCATCGGCGTCACGGGCGCCATTGCCGGTTTTGTTCTGTGGGGCACCGGCGGCCACGAAATGGCCTTCAACGCCAGCATCTCGCTGATGCACATGTTCCCCATGATCTCGCTGCCGCTGTTCATCTTCATGGGATACATTCTGTCCGAGTCCGGCATCGCGAACGACCTTTACCGCATGTTCCACGTCTGGTTCGGCGGCATTCCCGGCGGCCTCGCCCTGGGCACCGTGGGCCTGATGGTTCTCATTTCGGCCATGAACGGCCTGAGCGTGGCCGGCCTCGCCATCGGCGCCACCATCGCCATGCCCGAAATGCTCAAGCGCAACTACGACAAGCGCATGGTCACCGGCATCATTCAGGCGGGCAGCTCCATCGGCCTCATGATGCCGCCCAGCGTCGTTCTGGTCCTGTACGGCATGATCGCCCGCCAGCCCGTCAACACGCTGTGGCTGGCCGGCATCGGACCCGCCCTGCTGCTGGCCGTGATGCTGACCCTGTACATCATCATCCGCTGCCGCCTCAATCCGAGCCTCGCCCCGGCCCTGCCGAAGGAAGAGCTCGATGCCATCGATCCCCGTGAAAAGCGCCGCCTGCTGAAGAACGGCCTGATGCCCCTCGTCATCATCCTTTCGGTCACCGGCTCCTTCCTCTCCGGCCTCTCCAGCCTGGTCGAAGCCTCCGCCGTGGGCGCCCTGGTCTCCATTCTGGCCGCCTGGTACAAGCGCAGCCTGACCAAGAAGGTCATGCGCATCGCCATGGTGCAGACGCTGAGCGTCAGCTGCATGTTCATGTGGATCATGATGGCCGCCCTGTGCTTCAGCTCCGTGTTCGACGGCCTCGGCGCCGTGCACGCCATCAAGAACCTCTTCCTGCAGAGCTGGCACCTGAGCCCCTGGGAAGTGCTGATCGTCATGCAGATCTCCTTCCTCATTCTGGGCATGTTCCTGGACGACACGGCCATGCTGATCATCGTGGCCCCGCTCTACATTCCTCTGGTCAAGTCCCTCGGCTTCGACCCCATCTGGTACGGCGTTCTCTACACCATCACCTGCCAGGTCGCCTACATGACTCCGCCCATGGGCTACAACCTCTTCCTGATGAAGGCCATGGCGCCCAAGAGCATCACGCTCTCGGACATCTACTCCTCCATTCTGCCCGTGGTCAGCATGCTGGTCCTCTCCCTCATCCTGGTCATGATCTTCCCGCAGATTGCCATGTGGCTGCCCAATACGGTCATGGGCCGCTAGAGGTTGCACGATGAAGAGCGATCTTTCCCTGCGCGAACTCCTGGCCAAGGCGTCCCCCATGCGCTCCGGGGACGTCCTGGCCGGGGTCGCCGCCCGCGACGACGAGGAGCGGGTCCTGGCCCAGATGCAGCTGGCCGACACGCCGCTCACCCGCTTTCTGGAAGAACCCGTCATTCCCTACGAGGAGGACGAGGTCACCCGGCTGATTCTGGACTCGCATGACGCGAAGGCCTTTGCGCCTGTCAGCTCCTTCAGCGTGGGCGAGCTGCGCGACTGGCTGCTCACCGATGCCGCGAACGCGGAGAGCCTGGAAGCCCTGGCCCCCGGTCTCACGCCGGAAATGGCTGCTGCGGTCAGCAAGATCATGCGCCTGCAGGACCTCATTCTGGTCGGCTCCAAGTGCCGGGTCATCACCCGCTTCAGGGACACCATCGGTCTGCCCGGACGCTTTTCCGTCCGCCTGCAGCCGAACCATCCCACCGACGACGCGAGAGGCATCCTGGCCTCAACCATCGACGGCCTGAACTACGGCACAGGCGATGCCGTCATCGGCATCAATCCGGCCACGGACAGCCTGGACAACATCACCCGTCTGCTCAACCTGCTCGACGCTCTCATTCAGCGCTACAGCATTCCCACGCAGAGCTGCGTGCTGACGCACGTGACCAATGCCATAGAGCTCATCAGGCGCGGCGCCCCCATCGACCTCTGCTTCCAGTCCATCGCCGGCTCGGAAAAGGCCAACTCAAGCTTCGGCATCAATCTCGCCATTCTGCAGGAGGCTTACGAGGCCACCCTCTCGCTCAAGCGCGGCACCATCGGCGACAACGTGATGTACTTCGAGACCGGCCAGGGCAGCGCGCTCTCGGCCAACGCCAACTTCGGCGTGGACCAGCAGACCATGGAGGCCAGGGCCTATGCCGTGGCGAGGCCCTTCAAGCCCCTGCTCGTCAACACGGTGGTCGGCTTCATCGGCCCCGAATACCTCTACAACGGCAAGCAGATCATCCGCGCGGGCCTTGAGGATCACTTCTGCGGCAAGCTGCTCGGCCTGCCCATGGGCTGCGACATCTGCTACACCAATCACGCCGACGCGGATCAGGACGACATGGACAGCCTGCTGACCCTGCTCGGCGCGGCCGGCTGCACGTACATCATGGGCATTCCCGGCGCCGACGACATCATGCTCAACTATCAGTCCACCTCCTTCCATGACGCGGCCTATCTGCGCCGCATCCTGGGCAAGAGGCCGGCCCCCGAGTTCGAGGCCTGGCTGGAGAACATGGGCATCTTCGACCAGGCGGGCGAGCTTCTGCCTCCCGGACCCGCCCTGCGCGCCCTGGAAGAGGAAGTGGCGG
The DNA here is from genome assembly GCA_030539415.1 of Desulfovibrionaceae bacterium. Lineage (GTDB taxonomy): Bacteria > Desulfobacterota > Desulfovibrionia > Desulfovibrionales > Desulfovibrionaceae > Desulfovibrio. The sequence continues at coordinate 2,167 of JAUNSE010000008.1, read as the reverse complement.
CCTCCGCCGCCTGCTGAGCCTGCCCGGCAAGGAACACAGACCATGAGCACATCCCCCGACAAGAAACCGCAGAGCGGCTCACGAATGGTCGTCGATGATCCCTGGCGCGAACTTCGGCGCTTCACGGACGCCCGCATCGGTCTCGGCCGCTGCGGCACGAGTCTGCCTGTCTCGGAGTGGCTGGATTTCCGCCTCTCGCACGCCAGGGCACGCGATGCCGTGCTGGCTGCCTTCGATGCCGAGGGCACGGCCGCGAAGCTGCGCGAGGGCGGCCTCGAGACCGTCATTCTGGATTCGGCGGCACATGACATGCAGACCTTTCTGGTGCGTCCGGACCTCGGCAGAAAGCTGAGCTCCGAATCGCACGACAGGCTGGCCGCCTGGGCGCAGGAGCATGTGCCCGCTGGCAGGGAGCCCGACATCACTCTGGTGATCAGCAACGGCCTTTCGGCCAGGGCCGCCCACGAGAACGCGGCGGCCTTCGCCCTGGAATTCTCGCGCAGAGCGGCCGATGCCGGCTTCCGCATGGGTCCGGTCATCATTGTCCGCAACGGCCGCGTGGCCGTGGCCGACGAGGCCGCCTCGCTCGTGCGCTCGAAGATCACGGCCATCCTCATCGGCGAGCGCCCGGGCCTCTCCTCGCCCAACTCCATGGGCGTGTACCTCACCTACGGGCCGCACCCCGGCTGCACGGACGAGGCGCGCAACTGCATCTCCAATGTCCGCGCCGGCGGACTGAGCATAGAGGAGGGCGTGCGCAAGCTCTGCTACCTGGTGCAGGAGGCTGTGCGTCTCAAGCTTTCCGGTGTCGGCCTCAAGGACGACATGCCCCAGGACTACCTGCCCTTCGTGCAGAAGGACGTCCTGGAGAGCACGGGCAGCGAGCTGCCCGAAAACTAGCTTTCTCCGATCCCTGCATGCTGCTTTCCTGGATTTGGCAGCTCCTGCGGCAGGGACGCGGCAAACCCCGGTCCGGTCTCCGGCCCGGGGTTTTTGCGTTCTTCAGAGCCCCGGCGCCGGTGTCCGCGGGGACCGGGCGCCATGCTTTCGTGCCGGCTCCTTTCTTGCCCAGTGCCCGCAATTGCAGTATGCCTTTGCTCCGCAGTTTCACTCTGGAGGCCAGCTTATGCGCATACTTGTCACAGGCGGAAAGGGCATGCTCGCCCGCACGCTTGCCGCGACCCTCGGCGCCTCGCGCAGGCACGAGATTCATGCTCCCGGACACGGCGATCTGGACGTCACCTCGGCCCATTCGGTCTCGCGAATGTTTGCCGAGCTGCGCCCCGAGGTGGTGCTGCACTGCGCAGCCCACACCAAGGTCGACAAATGCGAGGACGAGCGGGACCTCGCCTTCGCCATCAACGATCTCGGCAGCGCCAACGTGGCCCGCGCCTGCACCCAGGCCGGAGCCAGGCTTGTCGCCTTCTCCACCGACTATGTCTTCGACGGGGCCAAGGACGGCGACTACACCGAATTCGACCAGCCCAACGGCGGACTCGGCGTCTACGGCCAGAGCAAGTGGGCCGGCGAATGCGCCGTCCGCCTCAACTGCCCGAACCACATCATCGCCCGCGTTTCCTGGCTCTACGGCCCGGGCGGCCCCAGCTTCGTGCACACCATGCTGCGCCTGCACAGGCAGGGCGTGCCGCTTATCCGCGTGGTCAGCGACCAGATCGGCAATCCCACCAGCACCCCGGCCGTGGCCGCAGCCGTGGCCGAGCTGCTCGAGCATCCCGAGCTGAAGGGCACCTTCCATCTCACCTGCGAGGGCGCGGCCAGCTGGTACGACTTCGCCAGGGAGATCTTCGCTCTGGCCGGCGTGGAGCAGCGCGTGGAGCCCTGCACCACGGCAGAATATCCCACCAGGGCGAGGCGTCCCGCCAATTCCTGCCTGGCCAAGACGCGCCTGAAAAGCGCTGGGCTTGCGCCCATGCCGCAGTGGCAGGCGGCGCTGCGGACCTTCCTGGCGGTCGAGCTGCCCGAGCTCGAGCGGCAGGCCAGGGCCGCCGAAGCGGAACGAGGATAGGACCATGACGCTGAAAACCTGCCTGCTTGTCTTCGCGGCCGGCGGCTGCGGCTCCCTCGGCCGCTATCTGGTCTGCGAGCTCGCGACTCACCTGTTCGGCAGGTCCCTGCCGCTCGGCACGCTGATCGTCAACGTGCTGGG
>JAUNSE010000007.1 GCA_030539415.1 Desulfovibrionaceae bacterium | reverse complement strand
TGCCGCTCCGAGGCCCTGCGCCTTGAGGCGCGCATCAAGAAGCTGCCGGCCGCGGCCAAGATACGGGCCCTCGAGTCCGCCGCCTCCGCAAAGGGGCCGAACGCCGGCGCGCCCACTCCCTCATCCCGAACCGGCATCCAGGCATCATGATCGAACTCTCCACCGCCCTCTCCTTCTTCGCCACGGCCCTGCTTCTGGGCTACGCCCCGGGACCGGACATTGTCTTCGTCCTGACCCAGTCGGCCCTGCACGGCACGCGCGCGGGCCTGGCCACCATGTGCGGACTCATCACCGGCCTGTGCTTCCACACGGCCCTGGTCTCCCTGGGCATCGCCGCCCTCATCATGGCCTCGCCCCTGGCCTTCACGCTGATCAAGACGGCCGGCGCCTGCTACCTCCTGTGGCTGGCCTGGCTCTCCTGGCGGGCCGGCGCCATGCGCGCCGGCGGCGAGCGGCCGCCCTTCGCCGGCTACGCGGCCCTGTACCGGCGCGGCATCATCATGAACATCACCAATCCCAAGGTGACCATGTTCTTCCTGGCGCTGCTGCCGCAGTTCTGCAACCCGGCCTCAGGCAGCGTCGGCCTGCAGTGCTTCGAGCTCGGCCTCATCTTCATGCTGGCCACGGCCGTCGCCTTCGGCACGACCTCGGTGCTGGCCGGCCGCATCTTCGCGCGCTTCAACCAGACCGACCGCGGACAGATCATCATGAACCGGGCCTGCGCCCTGATTTTCGTCACCCTGGCGGTTCTGCTGCTCGCCTCCTCGATCTAGGCGGACAGCGCCTCTTTCTCCTTTCGCGCCGCGCGGCGCGAACAGTTCCGGATGGAGCACACATGCCTTACAAAAACCGCTTTCACATCCCCCTGAAGGACATCAAGCCCGAAGGGAAGAGCTATCTTGTGGACGATCCCTCCATCTGGGAGGATCCGATAAAGGAATTCGACATGGACTGCCGTCTCCAGGGCAGCCCGGAAATGGACGTCACCGTCATCCCCATGGACGAGGGCTGGCTTGTCCGCGGCCGCCTGAAGGCCTCGGTCATCGTGCCCTGCAGCCGCTGCACGGCCGACACGGTCATCGACCTCGACACGCCCTTCGAGGACTACGCGCAGCGCCCCGACGAGGGCGAGGACGTTGCCGGGTCCGAGTTCGGCGAGGGCGACGATCATCTGCTCTTCGAGCACGGCGCCCTGCTGCTCGACCTCTGCGCCATCGCCTGGGAGCAGTTCGCCCTGGCCCTGCCCCAGACGCCGCTGTGCAAGGCTTCCTGCAAGGGCCTGTGCGCCCGCTGCGGAGCCGATCTCAATCAGGGACCCTGCTCCTGCCCGAAGGACGAGGGGGACCCGAGGCTGGCCGTCCTGCGCGGCCTGAAGGTAGAAAAATCATAGACAGGACGAAAAGTTTCTGCTACAGCTACCTTCTTTGAAAAAGCCCCGAGCCTTCGGGGCATATATCTCTTTACCCCTTTGCCCCAAGCTTCCATGGGGCCGCCCGGCCGCAGACGGCCGCCGGTTCCGGCGAAGATATTCTATTCAGGAGAGTCTCCAATGGCTGTTCAGCAAAACAAGAAATCCCGCTCCCGCAAGGGTATGCGCCGTTCCCACGACCGCGTGGCCGTGCCCTCCGTCATCTTCTGCTCCTGCGGCGAGCCCACTCTGCCTCACCGCGTCTGCCCCTCCTGCAACACCTACAACGGCAACAAGATGCCCGAGTCCTACGAGGGCCTGAAGACCGTTCTGGGTGTGGCCACAGAAGCGGCGAAGTAGTTTCCCCGTGCCGACGCCGACGGCACGTGCAGGACAGACATCAACAACAGGACTTCTCCCTGGCAGCGCCCCGGACAAAAGGTCCGGGGATCGCTCGGCGCGGATGGCTGCCAGGCTGTTCCTGCTGGAGCACGCAGCATGAGCGAGCGCCCAATCATCGCAGTTGACGCCATGGGTGGCGACCTGGGTCCCTCAGTTCTGGTTCCAGGCGCCATCGATGCGTCCAGGACGGACAATCTGAAGGTGCTGCTTGTTGGCGACACGCCCCGCATAGAGGCTGTCCTCGGCAAGATGGACACGCAGGGGGCGGACTTCGACATAGTCCAGGCGGACGAAGTGGTGCTTATGAACGAGCGCCCTGCCGATGTTCTGCGCCGCAAGAAGAAATCGTCCATCCAGATTGGATGCCGACTTGTCAAGGACAACGCCGCGGATGCCGTGGTCAGCGCCGGTCATTCCGGCGCCGCCGTGGCCTGCGGCATGTTCATTATAGGCCGTCTCCAGGGCGTGGAGCGTCCGGCTCTGTGCACCATGCTGCCGACCGAGAAAAGCCCGGTCGTGCTGCTTGACGCCGGCGCCAACGTGGACTGCCGCCCCTATCACCTCTTCCAGTTCGGCCTCATGGGCGATGCCTTTGCCAGGGACATTCTCGACTACCAGTCCCCCAGGGTCAGCATCCTGTCCATCGGCGAGGAGGAGGGCAAGGGCAACTCGCAGGTCAAGGAAGCCTACGAGCTTCTGAAGATGGCCAGAAACCTCAACTTCATCGGCAATGCCGAGGGCCGGGACATCTTCACCGGCGACCTCGACGTAGTTGTCTGCGACGGCTTCGTGGGCAATATTGTCGTGAAGATGAGCGAGGGTCTGGCCACCTCGCTGACGCACATGCTCAAGAAGGCCTTCATGTCCGGCATGCTGCCCATGCTCGGCGCCCTTCTCGCCAAGGGGGCCTTCAAGAAGTTCCGCCGCACCATCGACTACGCCGAATACGGCGGAGCGCCGCTGCTGGGCCTGAAGAATCTGGCCATTGTCTGCCACGGACGCTCCAACTCGCTGGCCATGGCCAACGCCGTGCGCATGGCCGGCACCTTCGTGCGCAAGAAGACCGTCTCCAAGCTCGCCGAGACCATTCTGGCCAACGAAGAGCTCACCCGCTTTTCCCGAGCCCTCTAGCCCAGGCCATCAGCCGAGGTATCCAGAGACATGACAGATCTGTACATTCATTCTCTCGCCCTCCACACGCCCGAACGAATCGTTTCCAATGACGATTTGAGCAGAATTGTCGATACCAGCGACGAATGGATCCGCACCCGTACCGGCATCGGCTTCAGGCATGTGGCGGCAGAAGGTGAAAACACATCGGATCTCGCGACCCGGGCCGCACTGAAGGCTCTGGAAAAGAGCGGCATGGACGCCGGCGAACTGACCCACGTCATCGTGGCCACCGGCACGCAGGACAACCTGAGCCCCTCCGTGGCCTGCATCGTGGCCTCCAACGTGGGCGCGGGCAATGTGATGGCCTTCGACCTGTCGGCCGCCTGCACGGGCTTCATCTACGGCCTCTCGGTCTGCCGCGCCTTCCTGTGCGCCGACCCCGGGGCGAAAATTCTCTTTGTCTGCGCCGAGACGCTCACGCGCCGCCTCGACTGGCAGGACCGCACCACGTGCGTGCTCTTCGGCGACGGCGCCGGCGCCATGGTCATCAGCGCCAGCCCCGAGGGCGCCCTCGGACGCCTCGAGGACTGCGACTGCAAAAGCGACGGCTCGGCCCGCGACCTCATCATCGTGGGCGGCGGCACCGCCTGCGCCTACAAGAAGGGCGATCCGGTCGATTCCTGCTTCTTCATCCGCATGAACGGCCGCGAGACCTACAAGTACGCGGTGCGCAGCATGACCGGCATCTGCCGCGATCTGCTTGCGCGCAACAGCTACACCATCGGCGATGTGAATCTGCTGGTCTCCCATCAGGCCAACATCCGCATTGTGCAGGCCGTGGGCGAGCGCCTCGAAATCTCCGAGGACTGCGTCTTCACCAACCTGGCCAATTACGGCAACACGTCCTCGGCATCCATTCCGATTGCCCTGACCGAGGCCTGGGAGATCGGACGGATCAAGCCGGGCAGCCTGGTGCTGACAACGGCCTTCGGGTCCGGACTCACCTGGGGCGCCGCGCTGATCCGCTTCTAGCGGCCCGTGCCGCTCCCCCCCACCACACTGTATCGGAGTCCACCTTGAACACGCTTTCCAAAACCACGCCCACAGCCGTCGTGACCGGCGGCTCCCGCGGCATCGGCCGCGCGGTCGCGCTGGCCCTGGCCCGCGACGGCTACCAGATTCTGCTCACCTACGTGAGCCGTCCCGCCCAGGCCGAGGCCGTTGTGGAAGAAATCCGCGCCATGGGCGGCTCGGCCGCCGCTGTCTGCCTGAATGTGGCCGACGCCGGCGCCGTGGCCTCCTTCTTCCGCGATCAGGTCAAGGACAATGTGAATCTGGCCTGCCTCGTGAACAACGCCGGCATAACCAAGGACGGCTTCCTTGTCCGCATGAAGGACGAGGACTTCGACGCGGTCCTCAATGTCAATCTGCGCGGGTCCTTCGTGGCCACGCGCGAGGCCGCCCGCATCATGAGCAAGAACCGCGCGGGCTGCATCGTCAATATTTCCTCGGTGGTCGGGCAGATGGGCAACGCCGGCCAGGCCAACTACTGCGCCTCCAAGGCCGGCATCATCGGCCTGACCAAGTCGACGGCGAAGGAGCTGGCCGCGCGCGGCGTGCGCGTCAATGCCGTTGCCCCCGGCTTCATCGAAACCGAGATGACGGCCGTCCTGTCCGAGGAGCAGCGCAAGCTGTACACCGACGCCATTCCCCTGAAGCGTCTCGGCTCCGCCGAGGACGTCGCCGATGCGGTGGCCTTCCTGGCCTCCCCCAGAGCTGCCTACATCACCGGGCAGGTGCTGGCCGTCAACGGCGGCATGTACTGCTGACACCAGCGGCCACAGGCCCTGTACTTTCCACTGAAACCGACACCAACTTGTCCCCTGGAGGATACCATGTCTGAAGTTGCTAGCAAAGTTACCAAGATTGTCGTCGACCAGCTCGGCGTGACCGCCGACGAAGTGAAGCCCGAAGCCTCCTTCGTGGAAGACCTCGGCGCCGACTCCCTGGACCTGACCGAACTGATCATGGCCATGGAAGAAGAGTTCGACATCGAGATCGCCGATGATGACGCCCAGAAGATCCAGAAGGTCCAGGACGCCATCAACTACATCGAAGAGAAAAAGGGTTAGTCTGACGGACTGACTTTACGGTCGAGGGGCAGGTTCTTCCCGCCCCTCGTCTTTCCGTTTTCCACGTTTAGGAGGAGTAATGGCCCGGCCCCGCATAGTAGTCACCGGTCTTGCCGGTCTGAGCCCCCTCGCGCTTGATATGGCGACCACATGGAAGCGCCTTATCGCGGGCGAGTCAGGTCTCGGCCCCATCACGCTTTTCGACGCTTCCCAGTACGATTCCAAGGTCGCCGGCGAAGTCAAGGATTTCGATCCGACCAAGTATGTCACGGCCAAGCAGGCCCGCCACATGGACCGCTTCACCCAGCTGGCCGCCGCTGCCGGCAGCATGCTGATGGAGGATTCCGGCTACAAGATCACCCCGGAGAACGAGCGCTCCACGGCCGTGATCATGGGCGTCGGCCTCGGCGGTCTCAGGACCATCGAAATCTACAACGAGAAACTCCTCAAATCCGGCCCCGGCAAGATCTCCCCCTTCATGATTCCCATGCTGATCTCCAACATGGGCCCGGGAGACATTGCCCTGAAGTACGGCATCAAGGGTCCCAACCTGGTGACCACTTCCGCCTGTGCCTCCGCCACCCACGCCCTGGGCACCGCCTATTCCGAAATGGTGCTCGGCCGCGTGCGCGCCTGCATCTCCGGCGGCGTCGAGTCCACCGTCTCCCCGCTGGGCGTTGCCGGCTTCACCGCCATGAAGGCCCTGTCCTCGCACTTCAACGATGACCCGACCCAGGCCTCCCGCCCCTTCGACATGGACCGCGACGGCTTCGTCATCGGCGAAGGCTGCGGCCTGCTCATGCTCGAGGTGCTCGAGGACGCCCTTGAGCGCGGCGCCCACATCTATGCCGAGGTCGTCGGCTACGGCGCCTCCTGCGACGCCTACCACATGACCGCTCCGGATCCGTCCGGCGCCGGCATGGAATGGGCCATGCGCAACGCCCTCAAGGACGCCGGCATCGCCCCCGAGGCCGTGACCCACATCAACGCGCACGCCACCTCCACGAAGCAGGGCGACGTGATCGAGACCAGGGCCATGAAGAGCGTCTTCGGCGACCACGCGAAGAACCTGCACATTTCCGCCACCAAGTCCATGACGGGCCATCTGCTCGGCGCGGCCGGCGGCATCGAGGCCTGCTTCACCGCGCTGGCCCTGCAGGAAGAAATTCTGCCCCCGACCATCAACCTGAAGAATCCCGATCCGGAATGCGACCTTGACTACACGGCCAATGTCGCCCAGCACGTCGCCTGCGAGTACGCCCTGTGCAACTCGTTCGGCTTCGGCGGCACCAACGCCAGCATCGTGATGAAGAAGTGGACCGCCTAGCGGTCCCGTTCCGGCAGGACTTCGGCAGGGGCGCCCAGGCGTCCCGCACGGTCCAATTCCGCCGCGCGGCCTGAGATCCCCGGATCCAGGCGGCGCGGGCAACAGATTCCGCAGCCCGTTCCCTCACTGCGAGGGCCGGGCTGCGTCCAGTTTCATCATCCCCTGTTTTTCCATTCTATTGAACCTTCCAGGAGAACTTCCAGTGGACGAAATACTTTTCCAGGATCCCGAAGTCGCGCGCGCCATCTGCCTCGAGAGCGACCGTCAGGTCAGCAAGCTTGAGCTCATCGCCTCCGAGAACTTTGTCTCTCCGGCCGTCCGTCAGGCCCAGGGTTCCTGCATGACCCACAAGTATGCCGAGGGATATCCGGGACACCGCTACTACGGCGGCTGCGAGTATGTGGACATGGTCGAGACCCTGGCCATCGACCGCGCGAAGGAGCTGTTCGGCGCCGAATACGCCAACGTCCAGCCCCATTCCGGCTCCCAGGCCAACATGGCCGCCTACTTCTCCATTCTGAAGCCGGGCGACACCATTCTGGGCATGAACCTGTCCCACGGCGGCCATCTGACCCACGGCTCTCCTGTGAACTTCTCCGGACGCCTCTTCCATATCGAAGCCTACGGCGTCAGCAAGGAAACCGGCGCCATCGACTACGACGAGCTGGCCGATCTGGCCAGGAAGGTCCGTCCCAATGCCATCATGGCCGGCGCCTCCGCCTATCCCCGCATCATCGACTTCCCGCGCATGCGCGCCATCGCCGATGAAGTGGGCGCAAAGCTCATCGTCGACATGGCCCACATCGCCGGCCTCGTGGCCGCCGGCGTGCATCCCTCTCCGGTGCCCTACGCCGACATCACGACCACGACCACGCACAAGACCCTGCGCGGCCCCCGCGGCGGCATGATCCTGGCCGGCGCCGATCTCGCCAAGCCCATCAACAGCCAGATCTTCCCCGGCATCCAGGGCGGCCCGCTGATGCACGTCATCGCCGCCAAGGCCGTGGCCTTCGGCGAGGCCCTGCGCCCCGCCTTCAAGACCTACGCCGCCCAGGTGGTGAAGAACGCCTCCGTTCTGGCCCAGGTCCTGATGGACGGCGGCTACAATCTGGTCAGCGGCGGCACCGACAACCATCTCATGCTGATGGACCTCACCGGCCGCGACTTCACCGGCAAGGACGCCGAGCACGCCCTGGACGAGGCCGGCATCACGGTCAACAAGAACACCGTGCCCTTCGAGACCCGCTCGCCCTTCGTGACCAGCGGCATCCGCCTGGGCACCGCCGCCCTGACCTCCAGAGGCATGAAGGAAGACGACATGCGCACCGTCGGCGGCTTCATCACCACCGTCCTCGACAACATCAAGGACGAGGCCGTGCTGCAGAAGACCCGCGCCGAAGTCGAGGACTTCGCCCGCTCCTTCCCCATCTTCACCTGGTAGTCCGATCCGGCCCGCCCGGCGGTCCGGCTGAATGTTCGCGCCGCAGCTTCGCCATGAGAAGCTGCGGCGCTTTTCGTCCCGCCGGATTCCGCCCGCCGCCGCGCGCCTTCCCCCGCTTCCGCGCAGACCCCATTTCTTCCCGCCGGAGCAGTCCGGGACTCCCCGCTTCTCTTGTACAAAGAGCTCTCAAAGTGTACTCTCTTTTGTCATGAAAACGGAAAACTCCCCTCTTCAGCGCGTCCCCTGGCAGGACTATTTCATGCGCATCGCCTATCTTGTCAGCACGCGTTCCACCTGCCTGCGCCGGAGAGTGGGCTGTGTTCTGGTCAAGGACAAACGCATCCTTGCCACCGGCTACAACGGCGCCCCGGCCAATGTGCCCCACTGTCTGGAGACCGGCTGCCTGCGCGCCCGTCTGGGCATTCCCTCGGGCGAGCGGCACGAGATCTGCCGCGGCCTGCACGCGGAGCAGAATGTCATCATCCAGGCGGCCGTGCACGGGGTCTCCATCTCCGGATCGCAGATCTACTGCACCACGCACCCCTGCGTCCAGTGCTCCAAAATGCTTATCAACTGCGGAGTGCAGACCATCTACTACTGCGAGAGCTATCCTGACGAACTCGCGCAGCAGATGCTTGACGAGGCCGGCGTGCGCCTTGAAAAAATGGCCAGACCGTCCGGCGAGCCCGAGCTGCCCTGTCCGTAGCGGCAGGCGGCGGCGCCTCCGCTGCTTCTTCGACTCCCCTTTTCCCTCTCCCCCGTCAGCCGAGTAATTTCAGAGGTTCCGATGAGCACCACCCGCTTTGATGTTCCCATGCGCGCAGCCATTCTCGAAGCCAGAAAGGGACGCTTCAACACCACGCCCAATCCGACCGTCGGCGCCGTGCTTCTGCACGACGGACGCGTTGTCGCCATGGGCCATCACAGCAGAGCCGGCGGCCCCCATGCCGAAATCGCCTGCCTTGAGGATGCCAGAAGGAAATGCGTGCCCACCAGGGGCATGACCATGGTGGTGACCCTCGAGCCCTGCAACCACACCGGCCGCACCGGCCCCTGCAGCGAGGCCCTGATCCGCGCCGGCATCTCCAGGGTCGTCATCGGCGCGAGCGAGCCCAATCCCCAGGCCGCGGGCGGCGCCGCCCGCCTGCGCGAGGCCGGCGTGGATGTCATCGAGGGCGTGCTCGAACCCGAATGCCGCATGCTCGTGGCCGACTACCTCACCTGGCTCGCCCAGAAGCGCCCCTTCGTGATGCTGAAGCTCGCCTCCACCCTGGACGGCCGCATCGCCACCCGCACCGGCCAGTCCCGCTGGATCACCGGCGAGGAGATCCGCCGCGACGTGCACCGCCTGAGAAGCGGCATCGGCCGCGCCGGCGGCGCCCTGCTCGTGGGCGGCAAGACCTTCCGCCGCGACAATCCCGAGCTCACCGCCAGAGGCCCCTTCGCCGGCGGACGCCAGCCCAGGGCCTTCGTCTTCGCGGGCCATCTGCCCGAGCCCGGCGCCCCCTACCACCTGCTCATGGAGCGCCCCGAGGACACCACCTTCATGGTGCCCCAGGAGGAGGCCGCCAGCGAGAAGGCGAAGATCCTGCGCGACAGGGGCGTGACCATCATGACCAGCACGTGCGACCCCGAGGCCGCTCCGGCCGAGCATCTGCAGTCCCTGTTCTCCCAGCTCAATCCCGAGAAGGTGCCCTACATTCTCTGCGAGGGCGGCGGACGCCTGGGCCTCATGCTGCTCGAGGCCGGCCTGTGCGACCTTTTCTACCATCACATGTCGACCAGAATTTTCGGCGACAATCAGGCCCGGCCCCTCTTCGACGGCCGCAGCCCCGAAAACCTCGACAGCCTCCTCCGCCTGAGGCACGTCGGCAGCCGCCACTACGGCGAGGACCTGGCCATGGCCTACCTTCCCGGCAATGCCTGGTACGCCCCGCAGGTCGGCACGCTTTCGACCTTCAACGGCGAGTCCACCCTGTGGTCCGTCGACGAAGAAGAAGAGAGAGACTAGCCGCATGTTCACCGGCCTCATTCAGGCGACCGGCCGCATCACCCGCAAGGAGGACCGCGGCGGCGAGTGCCGCTTCACCATCGCCCCGGAGTTCTCCCTTGCGGACTGCGTCGACGGCGAGTCCATCGCCGTCAACGGCACCTGCCTTTCCGTGGAGCGGCACTCGGACGCCTTCTTCAGCGCCTATGCCTCGGGCGAGACCCTGAGCCGCACCACGCTGGGCTCACTGACCGTGGGCACCGTCGTCAATCTCGAGCGCGCCCTGCGTCTCGGCGACAGGCTCGGCGGCCACATCGTGGCCGGCCATGTGGACTGCCTCGCCACTGTGGAGAGCCTGAGCCCGGCCGGCCAGTCCGTCGTGTGCCGCTTCTCCTATCCCAGGGAGTACGCCTCCGAGGTCATTCCCAAGGGGTCGGTCGCCCTGGACGGCATCAGCCTGACGGTCAACGAGTGCGCGGACACGTGGTTCACGGTCAACATCATTCCGGACACGCAGACGCGCACGAGCATGCGCTACTGGCGGCCCGGGCACAGCGTCAACATGGAAACCGACGTGCTCGGCAAGTACGTGCGCCGCTGCCTGGCCCATGACCCGCAGAACATCCTGGCGGCCATGCTGCCCGGAGAGGCCGGCGGGCCGGCCCCCGCCTCATCCACAAACGAACACACCTCATCCATCACCAGGGAATTTCTCCTGGAAAAGGGATTCCTATAGGAGTTTCACCCCATGCCGCACATCATTGAAGGGCAGATGAATGCCTCCGGACTCAAAATTGCCATTGTCGCCACCCGCTTCAACGACTTCATCGTTGACCGCCTCGTGGGTGGGGCCATGGATTTCCTGACCCGCCATGGCATGAACCGCGAGGACGCGACCATCATCCGCATCCCCGGCGCCTTCGAACTGCCCCTGGCCTGCAAGAAGGTCGCCGCTTCCGGCAAATATGACGGCATTGTGGCCGTGGGCGCCGTCATCCGCGGCGGCACGCCGCACTTCGACTACGTCTGCAGCGAGGCCGCCAAGGGCCTGGCCATGGTCAGCCTCGACAGCGGCCTGCCCCTGGGCTTCGGCCTGCTGACCTGCGACACCCTGGAGCAGGCCATCGACAGGGCCGGCGCCAAGGGCGGCAACAAGGGCGTGGAGGCCGCTTCCGCCATGCTCGAGACCGTGCGCGTGCTGGAGCAGATCTAGATGGCCCAGTCCAGACATTCCCAGCGGCAGACCGCCTTCCAGACCCTGTACAGCCTGTACTTCTCGCCGGCCTACACGCTGGCCGAGCTGCAGGACCGCTTCCTGTCCCAGCCGAGCGAAAAGGCGCCCGCCCAGCCCGCCGGGGACGGGCAGGAAGAGGGGCAGCGCATGCCTTCCGGCTTCGCCTGGGACCTTGTGCGCGGCGTGTGGGAAAACAGCGCCCGGCTTGACGCCCTGATCATGGATGTGGCCAACCGCGGCATGGAGCGCATCGGCCGCATCGAGCAGGTTGTCCTGCGCCTGGCCAGCTACGAGATGCTGACCTCCAGGGCCGAGCTCAAAATCACCCTGTCCGAAGCCGTCATCCTGGCCAACGAATTTGGCGACACGCGCTCCAGGCAGTTTATCAACGGCATACTGAACGGCATTTCCCGCAAGGTGCAGCAGGACAACCTGACCCTTGACGCGCTGAAACGCTGATCACGACTTCACCGGCGCCCCTCGGGGCGCCTTCAGCTTGCCCAAATCCCGGACGCCAGGGCCGGCGGCCCTTTGGCCCTGATGCGGAACATGATTACGGAGCCGATGAATGGATCGCTACAATCCTAAGGAAATTGAGCATAAATGGCAGGAACGCTGGGAGACGTCCCACACCTTCGCCTGTTCGCACAAGAGCGACAAACCCAAGTACTATGTTCTCGAAATGTTCCCCTACCCCTCGGGGAACCTTCATATGGGGCATGTGCGCAACTACTGCATAGGCGACGTGCTCGCCAGAGCCAAGAGAATGCAGGGCTTCAACGTGCTGCATCCCATCGGCTGGGACGCCTTCGGCCTGCCCGCCGAAAACGCCGCCATCAAGCACAACACGCATCCCGGCGAGTGGACCTATTCCAACATCGCCAACATGCGCGGCCAGATGAAGCGTCTGGGCTACTCCTATGACTGGGCCCGCGAGCTGGCCACCTGCCGCCCCGAGTACTACCGCTGGGAGCAGCTCTTCTTCCTGAAGTTCCTGGAGAAGGGCCTGCTGTACCGCAAGGAGGCCCCGCAGAACTGGTGCCCCTCCTGCCACACCGTGCTCGCCAACGAGCAGGTCGAGGACGGCCGCTGCTGGCGCTGCGACAGCCTGGTGGAGCAGAAGGACCTCACCCAGTGGTTCCTGCGCATCACCGCCTACGCCGACGAGCTGCTGAAGGACCTGGACCTGCTGGACGGCCACTGGCCGGACCGCGTCCTGGCCATGCAGCGCAACTGGATCGGCAAGTCCGAGGGCGCCGAAATCGTCTTCAAGCTGGAGAAGCCCGTTGCCGGCCAGGACAGCATCTCCGTCTTCACCACCCGTCCGGACACGGTCTACGGCGTGAGCTTCGTGACCATGGCCCCCGAGCACCCGCTGGTGCAGGAAATCATCAAGGGTCTTCCCGATGAGGAGGCCCTGCAGGCCTTCATCACCAAGGTCCGCAACATGGACCGCATCGAGCGCCAGTCCGAAACGCTGGAAAAGCTCGGCATGGCCACGGGCGCCTATGTGATTCATCCGCTCACCGGCAAAAAGGTGCCCATCTGGCTCGGCAACTTCGTCATAGCCAGCTACGGCACCGGCGCCGTCATGGGCGTTGCCGCGCATGACCAGCGCGACTTCGAGTTCGCCCGCAAGTACAATCTGCCCATCACCCAGGTCATCAGCAGGGACGGCTCCATCGAGGACACCGCCGGCTGGGAGTGCGCCATGACCGAACCCGGCGTCATGGTCAACTCCTGCGAATTCGACGGCACGCCCAGCACGGAGGGCAAGAAGAAGGTCACGGCAAAGCTCGAGTCCATGCAGATGGGCCGCGCCACGACCACCTTCCGCCTGCGCGACTGGAACATCTCCCGCCAGCGCTACTGGGGCGCCCCCATTCCCGTGGTCTACTGCGAGAAGTGCGGCGTCGTGCCGGAAAAGGAGGAGAACCTGCCCATACTCCTGCCGCTGGACGTCAAGACCTTCCCGGACGGCAAGTCGCCCCTGCCGGCCACGCCCTCCTTCGTGGAGTGCTCCTGCCCCAGATGCGGCGGCCACGCCCGCAGGGAAACCGACACCATGGACACCTTCGTGGAGTCGAGCTGGTACTTCGCCCGCTACACCAGCGCCAGGGAGGAGTCGGCGGCCTTCGACAGGGAGGCCCTGTCCTACTGGATGCCCGTGGACCAGTACATCGGCGGTGTCGAGCACGCGATTCTGCATCTGCTCTACGCCCGCTTCTTCACCAAGGCTCTGCGCGACTTCGGCTTCACCGTTCCCGGCCTGGACGAGCCCTTCAAGAGCCTGCTGACCCAGGGCATGGTCCTGCTGGACGGCAGCAAGATGAGCAAGTCCAAGGGCAATATCGTCAATCCCGAAGAGATGATTGACAAGTACGGAGCGGACACCGTGCGCCTGTTCTGCCTCTTCGCCGCCCCGCCGGAGCGCGACTTCGACTGGACCGACAGCGGCATCGAGGGAGCCAGCCGCTTCCTGCAGCGCATCTGGCGCCTGTTCCAGGACAGCCAGGAAATCATGCTGCCCATCCCGGCCGCCTCGTCCACTGCCGCCGACGCCGCCACCCCGCTGGCGAAGGACCTGCGCTGCCGCGAGCACGCGACCATCAAGAAGGCCGGCGAGGACATGGGCACCCGCTGCCAGTTCAACACGGCCATCTCCTCCATCATGGAGCTTGTCAACGCCATGTACCTGTACCGCGGCAAGATGGGCGACAGCGAAGGCGAGCGCAGGGTCTTCTCCTCGGCCATGGCCACGGTCCTGACCACGCTCTCCCCCATCGCCCCGCACATGTGCGAGGAGCTGTGGGCCATCATGGGTCAGGAAGGCATGGTCTCCACCCAGAACTGGCCCGTCTGCGACGAGCAGGCTCTGGTGCGCGACACCCAGACCATCGCCCTGCAGGTCAACGGCAAGCTGCGCGGCACTGTCGACCTGCCCACCGGCGCCGACAAGCCCGCCCTCGAGGCGGCCGCGCTCGAGCATCCCTCGGTCAGGAAGTTCACCGCCGGACTCACCGTGCAGCGCGTCATCGTCGTGCCCGGCAAGCTCGTGAACATCGTGGCCCGCTAGCGCATGCCTGCCGGATCTCTCATCGGGTCACCGGCGGATTCCGAACGTCCGGGCTTCCTCTTTCTGGTCTGCCCGGACGTCCAGCTTCTGCTGGAAACCGTCGAGGCGAAGGCGCGGCAGTACCAGCCTGCCGAAGGCCCCTTCAAGCGCGTCTGCTTCTGGGGGGACGAGCTGCCGGGCAGCGCCTTCTGGGAGGCCCTGTCCGTGCGCGACCTCTTCGGCTCCATGCGCATGGTCCTGGTGCGCCAGGCCAACCTCTGGCCCACGGCCGTCTGGAAGACGCTGGACAAGATGCTGGCCAGACCGCTGGGCGGCTCCTGGCCGGTCTTCTGCATTGAGAACGACTGGGACAGGGGCAAGGCCAAGATACCGGCCGCCATCACCAAGACGCGCTGCCTCGCCTTTGCCGGCAAGCAGGGCTGGATGTGGAGCAATCCCGGCATCACGGACTACACGGTGCGCGACTATGTGCGCAGCCAGGCCGGAGCCAGAGGCCTGAAGCTGGCCCCGGCCACCATCGAGCGGCTGTGCGAGGACACGCCGCGGCAGGCCGGCGTGCTGAGCGCGGAGCTGGACAAGCTGTCCCTGCTGTCGGACGGAAGCCCGGTGCAGCCGGACATGCTGGGCACCGCCGAATGGTCTGCCGAAGCGCAGGTCTTCACCTGCGTGTCCTGCATCTTCAAGGGCGATGCCGCCGGCGCCTGGCGCGAAATAGGCCGCACCACCGACATGGAGGCCGCGGCGCTGCCCATGCTCGGCGTCATGACCTGGCACCTGCGCACGCTGTGGCAGCTGCTCGCCGGTGACAGCGTGCCCAAGGCGGGCTCCCTCAAGCCGGCCATGGCGCAGCAGATAGGCGCCGCCAGACTGTCCTCGGCCATGGACCTTGTCATGGAGGCCGATGCGGCCATCAAGACGGGCGGCTCTGGACGCCAGATCATGGAGCTTCTCTGCTCGCGCCTGCTGCGTCTCTTCGGCGCCCGCTGACCGAAGACACCATCACACAATGCCTTCAAGCCCCTCACGGCCCCTTCGCCGCGGGGGGCTTTTCCTTTCCGTCTTTCTGCAGCAAAGGCCGGAATGAGCCATACCGAAAATCCGTCTTTTCAAGAATAGATTAAATTAGTAAAATTACCAAACAGTTATTAAAATTCAGACATTTTTTAAACAATATAGACACGTCAAACAATGATGGACAACCTGAAGCATTTTTTGCAATACATCTTTCTCAAAAATTTTCTTGCTTTGGTGTAGACAATTTCAAAACACATCTTAAATCATATCTGCAGAACCGGACAGATCGGCCGGCACTCGGCGGCAGCGCTCCGTCCCCAGTGCCACAAGCGGTGCGGACAGGGACCGCGGCTGAACTCCGGCCGGGCGGGACGGTCAGTTCCGTCATGACAGTGCCGGGGGCTCCGAATATCCCCCGCTCTCCTGAAGAGAAAAACCCATACATACCCGCGCGCAGCCCAGGCCGAACACTGCGCATGCCGTCCAGCGCGTTTGCGCTGCAGCGCGGCTTCCTCATCAGCGATTCCTGCCGCCCCCGGGACAGCAGAAAGGCGCGAACTGCAAAAAACATTCTCGAATACTGAACCGGCAACACAGTTTTTCTTCCGCAGAAAGGCGGAAGAATAACCTCTGTCCGCAGGGCAAACCAGCGGACAATAGTACAGGAATAATAAAATGCTGCATACTTTCGTCAAGACCACGAACCGCTCCGCACTCCCTGTCTCCGACAGCATCCCCGCACAGTCCCATGCCGGCACGAGCCGTGATGGCTGCTTCTGGAACCTGCGCAGCATCCGCGACGGCGTCATGCGCATGCCCGGCATTCTGCCCGGCACGGAGGCTCACGTCCGCAGCATGGCCGCCCGCCGGGGAGTCATCCTCCCCGCCGTTCGGACCTCGTCCCGGAGCGCCGGCGCTTCCGCTCCGAAGCCTGCTGCCGTCTGCAGGGACAGCCGCGCCGCCGCACGCTCCGGCGCGGGCCTTCCTCCCGCGTCCCGCCAGGCCACTGCCCGGAACTGACGCGGCCCGCCGCCGCACAGCCTGAGACATTCTCCTGAACGCAGAAGACCTCCCTTCGAAACAGTCTGTTGCGAAGGGAGGTCTTCTGTCCGCGCCCGAATCGGGCGCGCGTCCCGGGAACCGGTCCCGGGACTGTGCGAAAAAAGTCTAGCGGAGAATGAAGTTCACGGCGAAGCAGGCGGCGATGACCCACATGACCGGGCTTACCTCGCGGGCGCGGCCGGACAGGGTCTTGAGCAGGGTGTAGCTGATGAAGCCCATGCCGAAACCGGTGGCGATGCTGTAGGTCAGCGGCATGGTGACGATGGTCAGGAAGGCGGGCAGACCGTCGGACATGTTGCTGAAGTCAATGGACCGCACGTCCTGCATCATCAGGGCGCCCACAACAATGAGGGCCGGCGCGGTGGCGTAGCCCTGGATCACGCCGACCAGGGGAGCGAAGATGAGGCTGACCAGGAAGAGCGCGGCCACGGTGACGGCAGTGAGGCCCGTGCGGCCGCCGGTGGCGATGCCGGCAGCGGATTCCACATAGCAGGTGACGGCGGGCGTGCCCATGATGCCGGACATGGTGGTGCCGCAGGAGTCAGCCACCAGTGCCTTGTCGAGGCGGTCAATCCGGCCGGACTCGTCCATGAAGCCGGCCTTGCGGGAGAGGCCGATGATGGTGCCCATGGAGTCGAAGAGATCGACCATGGTCATGGTGAAGAGCACGGAAATCAGGCCGTAGCCGACAGCGGCGGCAACATCGAGCTCCATGAAGGTTGGCCAGAAGCTCGGCACGTCGAGGCTCATGATGCCGGACACGCCCTGGGGCACGGGGCCCTCGCCCACGATCATGCCGAGCACGGTGGTGGCCAGAATGCCGAAGAGAATGGCGCCGCGCACGTTGAGGGCCATCAGGGTGCCGATGAGGATGAGGCCGAAGACGGCCAGCAGGGTCTGCGGGTTGGACATGTCGCCCAGAGCCACCAGAGTGGCCGGATTGTCGACCACGATGCCCGAGCTCTTGAAGCCGATGAAGGCGATGAACATGCCTATGCCCACGGAGATGGACACCTTGATGTTCAGGGGCACCGATTTGATGATGAGCTCGCGCAGATGGGTGACGGTCAGAATGAAGAAGACCATGCCCGAGATGAAGACGCAGCCCAGGGCCGTCTGCCAGGGCATGCCCATGCCCAGGATGACCGTGTAGGCGAAGAAGGCGTTGATGCCCATGCCCGGAGCGAGGGCTATGGGCATGTTCGCCCAGAAGCCCATCAGCATGGTCGCCAGAGCGGCGGCCCAGATGGTGGCCGCGAAAACGGCGTCGCGCGGCATGCCGGCCTCGGCCAGCATGTTCGGATTGACAAAGATGATGTAGGCCATGGCCATGAAGGTGGTCACGCCGGCGACAAGTTCGGTCCTGACAGTGGTCCCGTTCTGCTCCAGCTTGAACAGCT
>JAUNSE010000358.1 GCA_030539415.1 Desulfovibrionaceae bacterium | reverse complement strand
CAATAAGTTTATGCTTGCGATGATTCCCTAGTATAAAAATGATCGAAACTCAGGGCAGTGTAGCAGAGCGCCGCTTTTTACGTCAACGAAGCGGCATTGCGAGGGAAACGGTCGCGCGCATGCCGCAACGGATGCCGGCCCGGAAGGGATCCCGTCTGCGAGGCGAAACGGCTTTGTGACCGGCAGCGCATGTCCAGACAGACGGCACGGCGCATGGTCTCCCGGATGCGCCCTCAGGGCAGGCCCGGGGAAGGCGCCGCAGGGATGCGCCGTCTTTTTCGCCGTCTCCTTCTTGATTTGCCCTGTCAGGATGCATACAAACAGCAGGGAGCGTCCCGGATCCGTTCCCGGGCCGTTTCGGAGCCGTCCACGGCCCGTCCGGTCCGGTTCTCCGGCGCCCCTTCCCCTTCAACCTCTAATCGGAGACGCACGTGATACTGGGCACAGGCACCGACATCACCACCCTCGCCCGCATCAGCAGGGGCCTCGAGCGCTTCGGCAGCCGCTTCGCGCGGCGCATCCTCGACGACGAGGAAATGGCCGTCCTGCCGGAGGGCCCGGGCGCCGCGGCCTTTCTGGCCGGCCGCTGGGCGGCCAAGGAGGCCTGCGCCAAGGCGCTCGGCACGGGCTTTGCCATGGGCATAGGCCCCTCGGACATGCGCGTCTTCAACAATGCCCTGGGCGCCCCGTACCTGGACCTCAAGGGGCCGGCAAAGGCGCGCTTCGAGGAGCTCGGCTGCGCGCGGGCCCATGTCAGCATCAGCCACGACCGCGAGAGCGCCATAGCCTTCGTGATTCTCGAGGGCGACTGACCAGGGGCCGGCGGACCAGTCCGGCAAAAGCACATGACCGCATCCGGCAGGCCGCCCGGCCGCCGGCAAGGAACACAAGCGAACGTCCCGGCCAGGAGACATCACGGGCAGGACGCCATGGAGAGCACGATGGACGACAGCACACACGAGACCGGCGGCGCCGGAGACGGCGCCGGACAGCGCGCGCGGACGGACGGGCCCGCCGGGATGGCCGGACAGCCCCTTGCCGACCCCGGCAACGCCGCGGACGAGGACGCCGAGCGCTACAGGCAGTACACGGACTATACGCCCCGCTACAGCCTGCTCCCCTCGGACGCGAAGTTCGTGCGCACGCTCCCGCCCCTGACGACACCCGCGGAAATGCGCCAGTGGGACGCGGACAGCGCGGCTCTGGGGCTGCACGGCGTCATCCTCATGGAGAACGCGGCCCAGCAGGCCAGGGAGGTGCTGCAAAGGCACGTGCCGGATCTTTCCGGCAAGGTCTGCGCCCTGCTCATGGGCCCGGGCAACAACGGCGGCGACGCCGCCTGCCTCTCCAGGCAGCTGAAGGACCTGGGCGCCCTGCCGACCGTCTACTGCGTCCGGCCCCCGGAGACCGCGCGGGGCGACGCGGCCCATTACGTGCGTGTCGCCAGATCCTGCGGCGTCCCCTTCAAGGGCATCGACGAATTTGACGGCTCCTGCGACATCCTGGTGGACGGCCTGCTGGGCACCGGCTTTTCCGGCCAGCTGAGGCAGGAGCTCATCGCCCTCATCCACGACTGCAACACCCGCCGGCCCAGGCCCTTCACCCTGGCCCTGGACATTCCCTCGGGCCTGGACGCCATGACCGGCCGGGCCTGCCCCACGGCCATGGTCTGCGACGCCACGGCCACCTTCGCGGCCGCCAAGCCGGGCCTCGTCCTGCCGCGCGCGAAGCGCTACACCGGCGAGCTGCACGTCTGCTACATCGGCACCCCGGCCATGGTGCAGGAGAGGCACGCGCCCTCCTTTCACCGGCTCGACAGGCGCGCCCTGCGCTTCCTGCCCCCGCTGCGCGAGAACGGCTACAAGAACGTCTACGGCCATGTCTGCGTCATCGGCGGCGCCCACGGCATGGCGGGCGCGGCCCATATCGCGGCCATGGCCGCCCTGCGGGCCGGCGCGGGCCTGGTCACCGCGGCCACTCCGGCCGCAGGCGCGGCCGACGTGCGCTGCGGCCGCCCGGAAATCATGACCCTGGCCCTGTCCTCCAGAGGCAGCCGGGCCAGGGACACGGACTGGCCGGACAGCATCCCCCGCGAGCTCGCGGCCCTGCTCGACCGCTGCACCTCCGTGGTCATCGGCCCGGGCATGGGCAGGGACGAGGACGCGGCGGCCTTTCTGGAAAAGCTGCTCGGCCGCATCGCCCGCATGAACGAGCGCGGCGAGAACCCGGTCAGCGTGATCCTCGACGCCGACGCCCTGAGCATTCTGGCCGAGCGTCCGGATCTGTGCAGCCTGATCGGCCCCTACGACATCATCACGCCCCATCCAGGCGAGGCCAGGCGCCTCGCGAGGCGGAGCTTCAGGCCCGACACGGCCGAGCCCGGCGCGGCGCGGCCCGACCTGCTGGCCGCCCTGGTGGAGATGTGCGGCTGCACGGTCGTCCTCAAGGGCTCGGACACCCTCGTGGGCGCCCCGGGCTATCCGGTCCTCGTTCACGGCGAGGACGTGCCGCAGCTCTCCTGCGGCGGGTCCGGCGACTGCCTGGCCGGCCTCATAGGCGCGCTCTTCGCGTCCGATTTCGAATCCTTCACCATCGCCGGCCTGGCCGTGGCCTGGCACGGGGAGGCCGGACGGCTCCTTGCCGAACGCTACCCCAGGCGCGGCAACCTGGCCGGCGAGCTGGCCGACGCCCTGCCCGAGGCCGCGGCAAGATTTCTGGCCGAGGAAGCGGCCGGCAGGGCCAAAGGATAGGAGCTCATGCGTCTCACACTCACCCTCCGCACGGAGGAGGACACCGCGGCCCTGGCCGGGGCCCTGGCAGGGGCTCTTGCCGAGGCCCCCTTCTCCATCCTCATGCACGGCCCCCTGGGCTCGGGCAAGACCACGCTGACAAGGCA
>JAUNSE010000357.1 GCA_030539415.1 Desulfovibrionaceae bacterium | reverse complement strand
TCTCTATCAGGCCGCAGCGCTGCAGGCCGACGGCGATGCCGCGCAGAATGAGCTGATAGTCCACAAAGGGGCCGCCCTCGACGTAGGCCACGCGCACGACTTTCTGCGCGGCAGGCGCCGGATCGGCCTGGGCGCAGGGTGCGAGGCAGAGGAGTGCTGCGCAGAGGAGGGAGGCAAGCACAGACGCTGCAAAGAGCCGTGCCGGGCGGCCGGTCCTGTCGGCAGCCTCAGAGAGGGAGGCAGTGGGGGAAGTGGTGTGAAAAAACATGGCTGCACTCTTGTCCTTTTGCTGTCGTGAATTGTCCGAACACATTGGCCTGCATCAGTGCCGGGTTCCGAGGGTTCGTGCGACGGCCCGGAGGCCGGCCGGAAACGGGTCTCCGGCGTGCGGACTGTCCCCGTCGCGGAGTGTCAGCCTGCAGCGGCTGGAAGGACGGGCAGAATCCGAAAGCCGGACAGGCTGGTGCGCGTTGTGCGGAAGGAGGAAATTTCATCTCTGTTCATCGGCGGCCATCCGTCTGTGCATCTGAAATAGAGGCAATCCGGAGATATGCATGTTCCTGTGCAGGACGGAGACCGACCCGCAACAAAGGCGGGCGCACGCGCGCTGTGCATGGGACGGCTCTGCATCTGAACTGATGTGATCTGAAAGAATGTAATAGAATCGTGTGATGCAGAAATCATTCAATGAATGCTTCATTCACTAATATATACTTAATTTGTTGTCAAATTAAATGCGAAATAGATATGTTACATGTAACAGATTCTTTTCTTTTTCTTTGAACTGCTGGCATGAAAACAACGTCATTGTGAATGAAGATACATGCGACAATTGGGCAGTTAGATATTAAATTGTTTCCATCTGTTTTCGTATTTTTCTGAGTATGTCTTCAGAAAGAGTTCTTTGTCTCGCAAGCGGTGGAGAGGAAGATCAGCGTGCAGCAGATGACGGACATGGCCGTGAGGAAGGTGTCTAGGGCCATGATCATGAGAGCCGGCATCAGGCCCGGGACAATGAGGCGGGCGCGTGGCCGCTGCGTATGAGGGCGCTGATGAGACATGTTGCCGGCAGGACTCCGATGGAGCGCATTTCCGCAAAAGCTTTGCTCTCGGCGGCCCTGCGCCGTGAAGCCGGCCGCAACTGCCATGCCGAGATCGCTGCCGCCAGCGCCGTCCCCGGCACGGGCGGACAGACGGGCGCAGCGAGCAGGGCCGGTCCGGAAAGTGTCCCCGCGATGCAGAGCATGCCGTTTTTCCAGGGAGATTTCTCAGCCTGCCGGACTGGTTTTCGTCTTTTACGGGGTGTGCCTTCAGGCAGAGGTCTCAGTCTCGCGAGGGTCGGAGAGGAACAGGAAGAGCAGTGTGCAGGTGAGGATGGACATGCCCGTGAGGAAGGTGCCGTGGGCCACGCTCATGAGAGGCAGCATCAGGCCCGAGACGATGGGGCCGAGCGCGTGGCCTGTGCGTATGAAGGCGCTGATGAGACATGTCGCCGGCAGGACTCCGAGAGCGCATTTCCGCAAAGCTTTGCTCTCGGCGGCCCTGCGCCGTGAAGCCGGCCGCAACTGCCATGCCGAGATCGCTGCCGCCAGCGCCGTCCCCGGCACGGGCGGACAGACGGGCGCAGCGAGCAGGGCCGGTCCGGAAAGTGTCCCCGCGATGCAGAGCATGCCGTTTTTCCAGGGAGATTTCTCAGCCTGCCGGACTGGTTTTCGTCTTTTACGGGGTGTGCCTTCAGGCAGAGGTCTCAGTCTCGCGAGGGTCGGAGAGGAACAGGAAGAGCAGTGTGCAGGTGAGGATGGACATGCCCGTGAGGAAGGTGCCGTGGGCCACGCTCATGAGAGGCAGCATCAGGCCCGAGACGATGGGGCCGAGCGCGTGGCCTGTGCGTATGAAGGCGCTGATGAGACATGTTGCCGGCAGGACTCCGATGGAGCGCATTTCCACAAAGCTCTGCACATAGCAGCCCTGCGCCGTGAAGTTGGCCGCGGCCGCAGTGCCGAGGATCATAGCCGCCAGCGCCATGCCCGGCACGGGCGGACAGATGGCCACAACGAGCAGGGCCAGTCCGGAAAGTGCCCCCACGATGCAGAGCATGCCGTGCTTCCAGGGAAATCTCGCAGCCTGCCGGGCGATGAAGGGGCCGAAGTAGATGATCAGCAGACAGTGCGCCATGTAGACGCGGCCGATATCGGCCGGCTCGGTTCCGCAGTCCGTGAGGTAGACGGGCAGGAGGTACTGCAGAAGGCCCACCCTCACCATGGCCACCGGCACGAGAATGAGCAGCAGGAAACCCCAGAAGCCCCTGTCGACGAGCAGGCGGCGGACATGAGCGAGAGAATCGTCCGGCTGCTTCGGAGCGGTGTGCAGGGTGGTGGACGGGCGCCTGAGAATGAACGCGAAGGGCATCATGAAGAAGAGAAGCACGGCTGACACCAGAAAGACCGGCATGTAGCCGAACTGCTGGGCCAGCATGCCGCCCATGGCGCTGCCGCAGACCGAGCCCGCGTAGAAGCCCGCGTACATGTCCGGCACAAGACCGCTGCCTCCCGCTCTGAGCTGGGCTGCCAGCATCACGATGCCGAAGCCGATGCCGGTGAGGGCCCGGGAGGCGATGAACTGGCCGGCATCGGCGGCCGCCATGGAGGCCAGATAGCCCAGTCCCAGCAGAGACAGCCCGATCAGGAAGGAGCGACGCGCTCCCTGCCGCTGCACCCACGAGCCGGCCAAAAGCGTTATGGCGCCGATGGCAATCATCTCCGTGGAAATGGGGAGGCTCATCAGGATGTTCGGCGAATCAAGGCCGGCAGGCATCAGTTCGGCTGTGCGCAGGGGAATGAGGGTGAGCGTCATGCCCATGGCGTAGCGCATGCCGAAGATGAGCGGTCGCACGAGC
>JAUNSE010000356.1 GCA_030539415.1 Desulfovibrionaceae bacterium | reverse complement strand
CTTCATCCCGGGCATCCGTCCCGGCGAGAAGACGCAGATGTACATCGACACCGTTCTCTCCCGTCTGACACTGTCCGGCGGCATCTACATCGCCGGCGTGTCTCTGCTTCCCATGCTACTCATCGCCCAGTTCAACGTGCCGTTCTATTTCGGCGGCACCAGCCTTCTGATCCTTGTGGGCGTGGCCATGGACTTCATGAACCAGGTTGAGTCGCACTTAATTTCCAGCCAGTACGGCCATATCATGGAAAAGGCGCGCAAGACGGGCCGTCTCGCGCGATAAGGACTTGATCATATGAAAAAACACCAGGGCGTATTCATCAAAAATGCACGGGAACTCGCGAATCTGCGCGAGGCTAATCGTATTACCGCCAATATTCTTGATGCCATTGGCGATGAAATTTGTCCTGGCATCCCGACAATGCAGCTGGAGGATCTGGCCAGGCGCAAGTGTGAGGAATACCACGTGCGTCCGGCCTTCCTCGGCTATGCCGGGTTCCCCTACGCCATCTGCTGCTCGGTGAACGAGGTTGTTGTGCACGGCTTCCCGTCCTCGACCCGCATCCTGCAGAAGGGCGACATTGTCAGCGTCGACTTCGGTGTCGAGTACAACGGCATGGTGGGCGATTCCGCCCGCACCTTCCCGGTTGGCGAGATATCGGAGCTGGCGGACCGTCTTCTCTACATCACGGAGCAGTCCCTGTACGTGGGCATCAACGAGGCCCAGGCGGGAAGGGACGTGCACAACATCGGTTGCGCCATTCAGAGCTTTGTCGAACAGCGCGGCTTCGGCGTGGTGCGCCGCTTCGTTGGGCATGGCGTGGGAGCCAACATGCACGAGAAGCCGGAGGTGCCCAATTTCGATCCCGGCACGAGAGGCGTTGTCCTGCAGCACGGCATGGCCATCGCCATCGAGCCCATGGTGACAGAAGGCAGCTACGATGTGGACATTCTGCCCGACAAGTGGACCGCCGTCACCAGGGACAGAAGGCTTGCCGCTCATTTCGAGCACAGCATCGCCATCACTGCCCACGGGCCCGAGATTCTGAGTGTGGGAGACAGGGGGCTTGTCCGCTACAAGCCCAGGTATCCCGAAAATCAGTGGTAGACGGGCGCGAAATTTCTGTTCCTGTTATTTGACAGGATAGTGAAAAAAGAGTACCTGATTTTGCTCACACTCCAGGGCGGGTTATGACATTTAGCAGTCTTTTTCCTCTTGACCGCACGCCCCGGAGCCGAATCCCCGCACTGGCCGCGCAGCCCATGCGCGCCGGGTGGGTTTTGGGTGCGCGTGCCGCTCTGCGGCCCGCGGGCCTCTGCCTCGATGGAAGTTTTCTCCGCCTTCCGTCTGCAAGGCACAAATTAAATGGCTAGTGTTTACTCTATTTTAGCTTTGATAGGGAGCAAATACACATGAAAGTCAGACCTTCCGTCAAGAAAATATGCCCCAAGTGCAAGGTCATCAGGCGCAAGGGTGTTCTGAGGGTTATCTGCGAGAACCCCAGGCATAAGCAGCGTCAGGGATAGCAGGAGGACAGACAGTGGCAAGAATTGCTGGCGTCGAGCTGCCTCGCGGCAAGCGCGTGGATATCGCTCTGACGTATATTTATGGAATCGGCCGTACGACTGCCCTCAATATCTGCGATACCGTGGGCATCAACTGGGAACGCAACATCGACGACCTGTCCGCGGACGAAGTCAACGAAATCCGCAAGGAACTCGAGTCCAATCACAAGGTCGAAGGTGACCTGCGCCGTGAAGTGAGCAGCAGCATCAAGCGCCTCATGGACATCGGCTGCTATCGTGGTCTCCGTCATCGTCGCGGCCTGCCCGTGCATGGTCAGCGGACGCACACCAACGCCCGCACCCGCAAGGGGCCCCGCCGCGGCCTGGTTGGCAAGAAAAAATAACCTCGGGGCGCCGCGCGCCGCGGGTCCGATATGGGCGTGAGCCCGGTGTCCGACGCGGCTGTTCAGGACACGGAAGACCTGCATGGCAGCCAGAGGCCCCATTGCAGAAATTTCTATTGGAGAAAAGATGGCCAGAGCATCCAAGGTCACTCGCAAGAAGGAGCGCAAGAATATCTCTGTGGGCATCGTCCACATTGATGCGACCTTCAACAATACAATCATCACCTTCACCGACACGCACGGCAATGCCGTGAGCTGGGCCTCCGCCGGCCAGTCCGGTTTCAAGGGCTCCCGCAAGTCCACTCCCTTTGCCGCCCAGGTGGCCGCTGAAACGGCCGCCCGCAAGGCTCAGGACAACGGCATGCGCACCGTCGGCATCTATGTCAAGGGACCGGGTTCCGGCCGTGAGCAGGCCATGCGCGCTGTTGCCAACATGGGCATGCGCATCGCCTTCATCCGTGACATCACCCCCATCCCGCACAATGGCTGCCGCCCGCCCAAGCGCCGCCGCGTGTAGCCGCTAAAGAAGGAATGCAAATTCATGGCTAGATATACTGAAGCCAAGTGCCGCATCTGCCGCCGTGAAGGGGCGAAGCTTTTCCTGAAAGGCGATCGTTGCTTCTCCGTCAAATGCGCCATGGACCGTCCCCATCGCCCCCCGAGCGCTCCCGGCCAGCACGGCCGCGCGCGCAAGAAGGTCAGCGAATACGCCCTGCAGCTGCGCGAGAAGCAGAAGACCCGCCGCACCTACGGCCTGCTGGAGCGTCAGTTCCACACCTACTTCACCAAGGCCGACAAGCAGAAGGGCGTCACCGGCACCAACCTGCTGGTCATGCTCGAAAGCCGTCTGGACAACGTCGTGTACCGTCTGGGCTTTGCGAACTCCCGCAACCAGGCCCGTCAGTTCGTCCGTCACGGCCTGTTCACCCTCAATGGCCGCAAGGTGAACATCCCCTCCCTGCTGGTCAAGGTGGGCGACACCATCGAGATCCCCGAAAAGCGCC
>JAUNSE010000355.1 GCA_030539415.1 Desulfovibrionaceae bacterium | reverse complement strand
CAGAGAGGAGGGCATACTGCTGCATCAGTCCCTGCTCAGCCGTTCGGTGGAATCAAAGGACGGACGGTACATTGTCGAGGCCGAGAAGGTGAGCTCCTTCAGTTTCGACGAGACGGGCGCCCTGCACACTGTCTCCGCAAATGCGGAGCCCCTGCGCCTTGCGGCGGACTGCGTCATCTGCGCGAGCGGCCTCATGCTGGACGAGACGGTGCTGGCAGGCACCGAGGTGGAGCGC
This sequence comes from Desulfovibrionaceae bacterium, assembly GCA_030539415.1. GTDB lineage: Bacteria > Desulfobacterota > Desulfovibrionia > Desulfovibrionales > Desulfovibrionaceae > Desulfovibrio. Next base: position 2,682 of record JAUNSE010000355.1, on the reverse strand, counting down.
ACCCCGCGCGGCATGGTGAGAGCGGACGAACGCTTCCGCACTTCGGTGCCGGGCCTCTTTGCCGCCGGCGACATGGCCTCCGGCCCCGGACTGGTGGGCTCGGCCGTGCGCTCCGGCCGCGAGGCCGCCGTCTCCATGCACCGCTTCCTCATGAACGAGGAGCGCGAGCTGGAAATCAGCATCGCCGAGGACGGACAGGTGCGCTGCGCGGCTGCCGCGAAGCCCCTTGCCCCCCATGTGGTCGATGCCGGAGAGATGATGAACATCGACTGGCACGAACACGCCCCGCGCGAGATTCAGCCGCGCAATCCGGCCGTGCCGGGCGTGGCCTTCGCCGAGCTGGAAGGGGGCCTCTCTCCCGAGCAGGCCGCGCGCGAGGCCGGCCGCTGCATGCACTGCGGCCACTGCATGGAGTGCGGCTCCTGCGTGGAGTCCTGCCCCGGCCACATTCTGGAGATGGGCGACGACGGCCCGTTCGCTGCGTATCCGGCCCAGTGCTGGCACTGCGGCTGCTGCCGCATAGCCTGCCCCACGGGATCGGTGGCCTACCGCTTCCCGCTGACCATGATGCTCTAGCCGCGAACCGCCGCGGGCGCTGGCTTGCGCGCCGCGGCATCACGGCACAGTCACCCGGCCGAGCCGCCGCCCGCTGTCCGGGCGGGCCATGCAAAACCCTGCCGCCCGCGCATCTCCCGACAGCGCGGGCAGGTCCCGGGCGGTCCGGCCGGGACCCGAAGACGCCCCTCCTGACTCAGTCTCCCTGCCGTCCGGCAAAAGTCCGCCGGACGGGGGAGGGGAGGCCGCATCGCGAGGTCCTGGCCCGCGCGCCGCGGCTCCCGCCGCGGACCGATCCATCCGCGCCACCCTCCAACCGCCGGAGCCGAACATGAAACAACTGGATTCCCGCTGGCTGCTCCCAGTGCTCATTCTGCTCTACAGCATGAACTTCATGGACCGCTCGGTGCTGAGCATTGTGGGCGACGCCCTGAAGGCCGACCTGTCCCTGTCCGACGGGGAGCTGGGCCTGCTGCATTCGGTTCTGCTCATCACGCTGATTTTTCTGATTATTCCCGGCGCCGCCCTGTGCGACGTGCTGGGGCGCCGGCGCATGCTTGCCATTGCGGCGGGCCTGTGGACCGGTGCCATGGCCCTCACCGGCACGGCGGCAGGCCTGGTCCACCTCATCGGCGCGCGGGCGCTGGGCAGCATCAACGAGGCCTCGGTCGGCGCGGGCGGCAACGCCTGGCTCGCCAGCTGGTACCCGGCCGAAAAGCGCGGCCGCTGCATCGGCATCTTCCAGATGAGCGCCCCGCTGGGCATGGCCCTGGGCACGCTGCTGGGCGGCGTCATACTGGCCTGGACCGGCAGCTGGCGGGCCGCCTTCTTCCTCTTCATCGTGCCGGGCCTCTTCTGCGTCCTGACCGTGCCGCGGCTCCCGGACAGGCAGGCGCCGGCAGGGAAGGGCTATTTCCGGGCCCTGCCGAAGCTTCTGAAGATCCGCACCCTGGTCTTCTGCGGCCTTGGGGCGGGCTGCTACTGCATCGTGAAATTCGCCTACCAGACGTGGCTGCCGGTGCTCATCATGCGCAGCTACGAGGGCATTTCGCCCTGGATGGCCGGCGCCATGGCCGGATCCTTCCTGCTCATGGGCGCGGCCGGCCCGGTCATAGGCGGCAGCTTCTCGGACTGGTGCGCGCGCCGCGGCCCCTCCGGCCGCATACGGGCCATAGTGGCCTGCCTCGGGCTTGTGGCGGCCTCCAAGTTCGTCCTCTACTGGATGACGGGTCTGGTCCCGCTGTCCGTGCTCTTCGCCTACGGACTTTTTGACGGACTGCTCACCATGGCGCCCCTGCCCATCTACTTCACCATCGCCCAGGACGTGGTGGAGGACCGCTTCAGGGCCGGCGCCTGCGGCCTCATGGGCGGCATCATCTATCTCACCGGCGGCGCCTGGGGGCCGCTTCTGGTGGGCTTCTTCTCGGACAGCTTCGGCGGCGGGGCGCAGGGCCTGCGCATGGCGGAACTCGTTCTGCTGGCCTTCCTGCTCGTCTCCATGCTGATCTTCTCGCTTGCCGCCGGCTCCTATGCCAGGGAGCGGAGGACGGACGCCGAAGCCGCCTCCCCGGACGGTACCGATCCTGCCGGAGCGGCCGGAACATCCGGCGCCGCTGCCTCCGCAGCAGGGGCGATGTCCGCCTCCTGCGCCGCGGACTGAGGGCATGAGCCCGCTCCAAGCGGCTCGGTCTGCCCGGCGCCGCCCTTGCGTCCCTGCGCAGATCTGGCAAGATGGGACTTTCCGGCCGAAGCCCGGGAGCCCGCGCGCATTCGCGGGCCCCGGGGCAGGGCGGGCCGGACGGAGGCACAGATGAGCGGCGAGACACGGACGAAACGGCCAATGGCTTCACTACTGGAAAACGGCGGAAGGCGGCAGGGCCTGCGTCTCATGCTGGCTCTGGCCGGAACGCTGCTTGTCTGGATCCTGCCCCTGAACCTGGAACCTCTGGTGCACAATGTGCTGGCAGTGGCCGCGGGCATGGTGCTGCTCTTCATGCTGGAGCCGGTGCCCATGGCCGTCTCGGGCCTCATCGGCTGCACCCTGTTCATGATCGCCTGCGGTCTGCCCGCGCACACGGCCTTCTCGGGCTTCTCGGACCTCACGCCCTGGTTCATCCTGGGCGCCTC
>JAUNSE010000354.1 GCA_030539415.1 Desulfovibrionaceae bacterium | reverse complement strand
ATGCGGGCCGCGCGGTCATGCATGCCGTAGTTCTGGGTGTGGTAGTTGGACAGCAGGACGGCGGTGGGGCCGTTCACGTCGGCGCCGTGGGAGGCGGAGGAGCCGTCGGACAGCGGGAACCAGTCGACGCGGCCGTTGGGCGTGGCGCTCACGACCTTGCCGAAGGGCACATGGGAGGTGAAGGGCACGTAGCGCACGTCGTTGTGCATGCCGAGGTCCTTCATGCTGTACTTGTTGCCGTACTCGACGCTCAGCTTGTCGATGGCGCGGCCGATGGAGTCGGCGTACTCGTCGTTGTTGCCGTAGCAGGGGGCGGACTTCAGCAGGGCCTTGACCGCGTCGTAGCCGACGAAGTTGGCGTCGATGGCCTTGATGAGCTCGTCCATGGTGATCTTCTTGTCCTCGAAGACCAGCTTCTTGACGGCGCACAGGGAGTCGACCACGGTGCCGAGGCCCATGTATTCGAAGTAGCCGAAGTTGATGCCTTCGGGGATCTGCTCCTGATGCAGGTCGATGCAGTGCTTCATGCACAGGTCGTGCATGGCGGAGCCCATGGGCTGGGCGAAGTGCTGGGCGCGCAGCTTGTTGATGATGTACTGCTGGATGAAGGCGGTGCGCATGAACAGCATGTGCTGCTGCACGTAGGCATTCCAGAATTCGTCCCAGCAGGTGAATTCGCGGGGATCGCCGGTCTCGACGCCGAGGAGCTGGTCGCCGTACTTCTTCATGCGGCCGTTGCGCAGCACCATTTCCACGGCGGCGGCGAAGTTCACATAGGCGCCGCCGGAGGTGTAGGTGTCGCGGTTGGGCATGCGGGCCTCGGTGCAGCCGGAGACGGCGTAGTCGTAGGCTTCTTCGAACGTGGCGCCCTTGGAGACGTACAGGGGCACGACTTCCTCGTCATTGATGAGCTTGGGGAAGCCGGAGCCGAACTTGATGGTCTCGGCCACGTCCATGAGGTATTCCTCGGGGCTGGAGCTGTGCACGCGGGCGGCGAGGTCCGGGTAGTGCAGCGGGAACTCGCGCTTGCTGCGCAGGATGAGATGGGTCAGATCGTTGGTGGCGTCGCGGCCGTCCGGGGTCTGGCCGCCGACGGTCACGGCCTCCCAGTGAGCGTAGCCCTCATTGAAGGCGCCGCCGGTGGGAGAGATGTACATGTCGATGAACTCGGCCATGCCGACCCACATGCACTCGAGAATTTCCAGAGCCTGGTCTTCGGTGATCTTGCCGGACTCGATGTCGGCCTTGAAGTAGGGGTAGAAGTACTGGTCCATGCGGCCGTTGGAGATCGTGGTGCCGGTCTTCTGCTCCAGGCGGGAGAACATCTGCGTGAACCACTGGCTCTGGCAGGCTTCCCAGAAGTCGCGGGCGGGCTCGCCGGGAACATGATCGGCATTGGCGGCCATGCGCAGCAGCTCGGCCTTGCGCACCGGATCGGCGGTCTTTTCGGCTTCGGCGCGGGCGGCGTCGGCGTAGCGGTGGGCCCACAGAACGATGGCGTCGCAGACGATCACGACGGCATCGAGGAAGGGCTTCTTCTCGCACATTTCCTTGCAGCTCATCGGGTCAAGGGCGGCCAGCTTCTCGAGGGCCTCGGCCTTGATGCCGTTGAAGCCGCGCTTCAGGATTTTCTCGTAGTCGTGCACCCACTGGATGGAGGAGCGGAAGGAAGCGGTCTCGTTGACGATGTAGCGGGAGATGAGGCCCTGGGGATCATCGTAGGTCAGCTTGTGGACTTCCGGCGGAAGGGCGGCGTTCAGGGCTTCGTGGAAGGTCTTTCCCTTCCAGAAGGGGGCGATGTCCTCGACCACGCGCTCGGCGTCCTTGGGATCGATGGAGGCGGGAGAGGTCTCGCGGTTGGGCAGGTCCTTCACGGCGATGTCGAGGAAGTCGCCGTCGAGTTCGGGATAGAGGATGCCGTAGCGGCCGTTCACGCCGCCGGCGCGGCCGAGCACCAGCTGATCCTCGTCCACGGTGACGGTGATGTTCTTGGCGATGTTCATGAGAGCCTTGGCCCAGCGCAGCACGATGGGCTCGCCCTCGGTCTCCTTCATGGACTGGGTGAAGTACAGAGCGCGCTCGATGTCAATCTGGGGCTTCTGGCCGTCGAAGCGCTCGAGCATGCGGAAAACGCGCTGATGGGTTTTGCGGAAGCGATCAACCTTGCCGTCGATCTTGTCCTGCAGGCGGTTTTCCTGGGGAGAGCGCAGGCAGCATTCAGTCACGGGAGCAGTCATTTGGGATCCTCCAAAAAAGGGGTGTATATAGGAAAATTGATGGCTTGCGATTCTGATGCGCGCCACCCGGCAGGGGGCATCGCATCCTGCATGAAGAAAAAGCATTTACCGTGCCACTCAGAGCCAGAAAACGCCTGCCGTTCCGCTATCTGTTCTGAATGCAAGCACTAATTTTGCCCTTTCTCGTTTTTTTCACACTACTCCTCAGCCGCCTGAAAGCACAAGAATCGCAAATTTGCGACTTTTGACCGGGCTGCGAGCCGCCTTTCACCTTTTATCACATGAGGCAGTTTTGCGACAGTACAGGTTTTCGGCCCGACTCAAAAGCGATATATATATTATAACTATTGGATAGTAATTAAAGTTTACCTTCAGAACAGTGCAGAAAGCGATGTTGCATTTCTGCGACTTATTGCGAACCGATCTTTTTAAGGTGAAAATTTCACTGCCTGACGAAAGGCTGAGCGTGCCATGTGAAAAATCTGCGCACAGGCCGGAGCCGCCCGCGGGCGAAAGAAAAGATCCCGGCCACCCGTTTCCGGGCGACGCGGGATCCGCAGCCTGCGCCTCCTGCCCCGAGAGGGCGGGAGACGTGACTCTTCCGCAGTCTAGGCCTCGAGGCCGAGAATGCGGCAGGCGTTCTTGTACAGCACCTTCTCCAGGGTCTCCTCGCTGAGGCCCATTT
>JAUNSE010000353.1 GCA_030539415.1 Desulfovibrionaceae bacterium | reverse complement strand
CTTGGCCATGTCCTTCACGGCGCCGGCCAGGGCCTCCATGGACTCGAAGGTGGCCTTGGTCATGGCGTAGACGACGTCCTCGGAGATGTCCTTGTGGACAACGGCGTAGTTCCACAGGGAGACCACGTCGAGGTCTTCCTTGACGGACTTGTAGGTGCCGGCGGGAATGACGCCCTTGGTCCAGGAGGGATAGGCCTTGAGCAGGACATCGAAGTCCTCGGGCTTGATGGTCAGCATGCTGATGTCATCGGTGGCTTCCATTTCCATGATGACCGGGGCGGGCACGCCCATGATGGAGAAGGAGACCTGGTTCTGGCCGTCACGCAGGGTGTTGAGCTGCTGGCTGGCGGGCATGCCGCTGATCTTGCCGGGCTTCAGGCCCAGAGTGGAGATGATGGCGCGGGAGGCCAGGAAGCTGCTCGAGCCGGCGGGCGAGGAGCAGGCGTTCTTGCCTTCGATGTCGCGCAGGGTGGTGAGGCCGGAGGAGGCCAGGGCGTAAATCTGCAGATAGCTCGGATAGAGCGGGATGAAGGAGCGGATGGACTGGAACTTCTTGGGAACCTTGCCCTTGCCGTTGTACATGTCGTCGGCCTGCCAGGCCGTCACGAGACCAAGCTCCATTTCCTTGTTCTCGATGAGCATGATGTTGGTTTCGGGACCGCCGGTCACTTCGATGGAAATGTCGACCAGATCGCCGATTTTGGCGTTCAGGGCGTTGCTCCAGGTGCCGCCGAGCACGTAGTAGGAACCGCCGCCGGTGGACGTTCCCAGGAGCAGGCGCTGCTTGGCCTGGGCGGGCTGGGCGAGAAAGCCCAGGGCGAGGGCCATGAGGCCGAGCGTTTTGAGGGCGTTTTTGAGCATTGTGCAACTCCTCTTCATATTGTTCCTGCGCGCCGGACAGATGTTCAGCGCATGATGGTGAAAATGAGCAGGGCCCAGGGGGAGGGAGCCAGGAAGACGGTTTCGGGACCGGTGATGCGGACGTGGTCGCCGCTCTCGAGCGGGCGGCCGTCCATGAGCGCGCCGCCGTCGGCCACGTAGACAAGGCTGCGGCAGCCGGCCGGGACAAAGTGCTGGCGCGAGGTCTGGTCGAGGACGGCAAGATAGATGTCCGCGTTCGTGTCGAACCAGAGGGGCTCGGCGGAGCCGGCGGCCTTCTCGTCGCCGCAGACGGCGTGAAAGAGGCGGTCTTTCAGGGTGTGGGGCTGGACGCGCAGCAGGCGGTGTTCGGTGAGCCTGGGCACGCGGCGGGGCTGGAAGCGCAGGCTGAGAAAGTGCAGGGTGGAATTGCCGTAGTTGGAGGTAGCCCTGGCGTAGCCTTCGCCGGCCGTGACGCGCTGCACGGTCACCGGCTCGAGCACGAGCGAATTGTTCAGATTGTCCGAGCACTTCTGCACGCCGGACAGCACCACGAAAATCTGCTCGCAGTTGGGGTGGGGATGCATCCTGAAGCCTGCGGCCGGAGGGACGCGGTAGTCGTTGAAGACGAGCAGCGGGCCGAAGGCCGAATTGTGCGGGTCAAAGTAGTTGTTGTAGGAGAGCAGGCTCCGGACCCGGATGGAGTCGAACTGTTCGGCGTGGCAGTCCGCCGCGGGGATGACGTCAATCATTGTCGGCCTCCCTGATGGCGCGCGGCAGCCCGCTGTCCAGATAGCTGCGCCAGACCGAGACCACGCGGCCGATCATGGGCACGAACAGAATGGTGTTCATGTCCAGAATGACGGGAGAGCAGTTCCTGTTGCTGGAATAGAAGACAAGGATGTTGCTGGAGGCGTGGCAGCGCTTGAGGGAGGTGCCGACCTGGTCCAGCGCGTCGAGGCGCACGCCGTAGAGGTCCTTCTCGGCCTCCTGCTTCATGAAGGGGTGATAGATGAAGCAGGGCTGGATGTAGGCGATGTCGCCGGGCATGATTTCCGGCGCCATGCTGTCGTCCTCCATGAGGATGGCGTAGGGCTGGCGGAATTCGCCGCTCTGCGGGGAGGAGCCGGCGTCTCTGAGCCAGCCGGAGGGGAGGGAGTGCGGCGCGCTCCCGTCCGGGCGGGAGCGGTACAGGGGAATCCAGGCATCGGAACCGTTGCCGGGGCGCTCGGACCCGGGGATGAAATCCACAAAGGCTCTGTTGCCCTGCAGTTCGCTCTCCTGAATCACGTTGCGGCCAAGCAGATAGTCCGTGCTGACACTGAGAGCATCGGCAATTTTGCACAGCGTTGTGTAATCCGGCTCGCTTCTGCCATTGATGTAATTGCAGAGGCGGGACCTGGTGATGCCGAGACGCTGAGCGAAATCAATCTGAGACTGATGTTTCTGCGCCAGCAGGGATTTGAGACGTTTGCCAAAGAACATGATGCATCTCCATTGAGTTGAGCAGTCCTGCAATTTCACTTATGTGTCAACGAGACAAAAATTACTATTTTGTAATGTAATTTAAAAAAGATTCAAATTTCAAATTATTATGAAATCACTGCAGAATGAACAAAGTTGTGTTTGTACAAGAAAATACACAAGAAAAAGATAGAATTTCGATTTTATGTACATAGTATGAACATATATGAAACAATATCTGGAGAGAACTTGAGCGGAACTCTCCTTCTGTGTGGAAAATCGGGCTGCCGGCCCGGTGAAGAATGGGTGAAGGAGGGGTGAGTGATATGAATATGATGTGTAATAACACGTGGATGGGGGATGATGTGCGATGACTGGCGCTGACGCGCGCCGGCATTTCAGGCGGAAAGGCGGGCCCGGCAGAGGAAGGAGGGGAAAAGGGGGAGCGGGTCCTGGAGGATGCTTCAATATTGCACAGAGCGTGCCGGCCATGCAGTGCCGCGCGGAATTGTGACAATGAGCCGCCAGAGGCCTTGTCCTGGCCGGAGACATGAGCAGAAAGCGAAACCGCGTCTGCATGCCGCAATGCGGAATGAGCGCAGAA
>JAUNSE010000352.1 GCA_030539415.1 Desulfovibrionaceae bacterium | reverse complement strand
ATTGCGCTTGTCAGCTTCCTCCTCTATCAGGTCATACAGCATCTTCGCGGGTCCAGGGCGCTTGCCGTCCTCACCGGCTTCTTCTTCCTGACCATACTGTTCTTCATCAGCAAGCTTCTGGGCTTCTACACCCTGTCCTGGCTGCTGGACCACATCTTCTCCTCCCTCTTCCTCGTCATTGTCGTCATCTTCCAGCAGGACATCCGCCATGCTCTTGGAGAGATGGGCGCCACGTCACTCTTTCGGGGCAAGGCCATCAAGGCCAGCGGCATGGAGGAGGTGGTCTGCGCCTGCGAGGACATGGCCAAGGCCCGCATCGGCGCCCTGATCGTCATCGAGGGCAAGATGCGCCTTGACGACATGATCAAGCGCGAGGGCGTTGCCATCGACGCCAAGCTGAGCCGTCAGCTTCTGAAGAACATCTTCTATCCTAAGGCCCCGCTGCACGACGGCGCGGTCATCATCAGCCACACGCGCATCACGGCGGCCGCCTGCATCCTTCCCCTGGCCGAGGTCAAGGGACAGGCCTTCGGCACGCGGCACAGGGCGGCCCTGGGCATCACGGAAGAGACCGATGCCACAGTGGTCGTGGTCAGCGAGGAGCGAGGCGAAGTCTCTCTTGCCCGCAAGGGCATCCTCACCCGTAATCTGAATTCGTCCAAGCTGAGGAGCGCCCTCAATGAGCTTCTCTAACAAGAAACAGTCTCTGGCACTGCACATCATATCCATTCTGCTCTCTGTCTGCATTGCCACGGCCATGTGGTACATGGTCAGCGTGCGCGACAGAATCGAGATGCAGGTGGATGTCAACATCGACTATATAGGCATACCCAAGAATCTCATTGTGACGGACGGCCTGATCAAGAAGGTCACTGTCCGCGTGCGCGGCCCGGAGGCACTACTGAGGGGCTTGAACTCGCCGCATCTGAACCAGCAGATAGATCTCTCGCTCATCAAGAAGGGCGTCACCATCGTGCCCCTGACTGCCGAGCGCCTGTCGGGCTACTACAGGTCATTCGACGTGCTGGACGTGCAGCCGCCGCGCATCGTGGTCAAGGCCGACAACGTGGTGGAGCGCATGGTGCCCATACAGCCCGAGGTCCGCTCCACGCTTAGAAAGGGCGCCGTGACCGTCTCCGATGTGGTCGTCAATCCCGCGTCCGTCTCGCTCTGGGGGCCTGAAAGCGTCGTCTCCGAGATCACGAGCCTGCGTCTGCCCATAGAGATTGATCCCAAGGCCGCCGGCACCTCGGTGCAGCAGACAATGCCTCTGGACGCACCCGGACTCGTGACGGTCACGCCGAAGAACGTGCGCGTGTCCTACACCGTCACCAGCAGGCGCGTCACCGTGGCCCACAAGTACAGAATCGTCGTCTCCTCGGACAATCCCGGGGACTATGTGGTCACTCCGAAGGACACGACGCTGACCGTCGAGGTTCCGGAGACGCTGGCCAAGAATCTCGCCTACCTGAACGAGCTGAAGCTCAATGTCATCCCCCCGGCCACGCTCAAGCCAGGCGAGGATGTCATTGTCCCGGTCCATTACCGCATTCCTGACGGCATGACGGTCCTCCAGCCGAGGCTCGAGAACGTGACCATCAGCGGGAAGCATGACAACTAGCCGTAACAGCCGTACCTGGAGAGATTCTCTTCCGCTTGCTGCCGCAATAATTTGAAAAAATGAAGGGGCTGCTGGTGCAGCGCATCTGTCTGCATCGGCGGCCCTGTATGTCTGCAGAGCGCTGTCAGGCTCTGATATGTATTCTTCAGTCCTGTGAATGCGGACCGGGCGGGGAGGCATATCCGACGAATCGCGAACCGGCTCTTCGGATGCCCGCAAGGCTCAGGCCCGGCCTTGCAGAGGACGGCCAGCTGTCACAATGTTCTTCCCCGCCTGAGCGGGGCCGAGCCGGCTACTGCAGCACGTCGAGGACATCCGCGTCAAATTCGTTGGGCTTGAGGACTTCGGCATCCACCTCGCCGCACACGCGCACCCTGCTCTCCGGAGTGACAGTCTGGCCGCGGAAGGTCTTCTGGTCGATTTCCACAACGATTTCACCGGTCATGTCCTTGAAGACATACTTGTCGTGGTCGGTGGCCAGCTTGCTGACAATGCGGCCGGTCATGCAGACATGGTCGCGGTCAAGCTTCAGACCGAGCACCTTGTCCACGGACATGGTTTCGGCGCCCAGCGAATTCGTGGGGCCCTGGAAATCGGCCCTGACAGCGGAGGGGGCGATGGCGATGGCGCTGACGGCGACAAGTCCGGCAAGAACGAGGCTCTTTTTCATGCTGATTTGCTCCTTGATTTCGCTTCCATGGGCGGCAGCCCCTGGCAGATTGATTGCTTGAGTCGGGAACGGGTGCCGCGGCCTCTCTCGATGCCGGCTGCTCCCGTTCGGCTGTGAAGGCACAATGCCCTGCAGGGCGTCAAAGAAATGTTAAGATGGTGAAAATTAAAAAAGAAATTTTTATGTTACAAATCATGTCCGCCAGCCTGCCCGTCACGGCCTGACGGACAGACCTGATGCTTTCCCGCCGGCCGGGCACCGCATAATTGCCTGGATGCCATCTTCCTCGTGCTGAATGATGCATGGCGAACTGCACCAAAAGCCGGCATCCAGGCGAAATATGCACCGCATTGAACCGATGCGCCCGCCGTGCCCGGATGAGACTGCAGGGTAAAAAATTCTGAAAAACGCAGTGCGGAACTTTGCAGAACTCGAGCTAAATCGGTTCACCCCTTGACTTTTTCTGTAAATCGGAGAAAACTTCCAAATACGAGACAGCGCTGTGAAGGAGGACTTCTGGGATGACCAATAAAGTAAGACGCAAGCCTGTGACCGTCAAAACAGGCCATACTCTGGTGAAAGCCGACATTGTGGACAGTGTCAGGGAGACTACCGGGCTGACCGTCGATGATGCCA